>DMPG01000033.1:0-2731 GCA_003456055.1 Bacteroidota bacterium
TAATTCTCGGTGCGAAGACACGAGCAATTTTAAACGGCAAATACACTCCCGACATTGAAGATGTCCGAGCCGTTGCGATTCCCGTTCTGCGGCATCGTATCATCCCCAACTTCAACGCAGAAGCAGATGGAATTACCGCCGTGCAGATTGTGGAAAAATTATTGGAGAATAAGGTGTAGCACGTATTAGATGTGTTTGACACCGCCATATATCTTATTCGATGGAGCCCTCAAATAACAAATTCTTGATNNGAAACGACAGTTAAAACACTTTAAAAACGAAATAAACTCATTGCGTGTATCATCCTAAAATGATGTAGTCCATGGAAGTTTTAGAGGAATTGCGTAATTACAAAAGTTGTGGGCAATAAATTGGAACGATCAAAACTAATAGCCNNATTGAAACAAGCCCCCATCGTGGCGACCTAAGAACACATTAAATCGTAATAACAAAGAAGGATTGAAGAACATGCAAGAACATTACTTAAAGCAAGAGCTATATACGTTGATGAATAAGAACGAAGTTCTTTTTGATTTTTTGCAAGCCGGTTCCTTGGATGGAATCTGGTACTGGGATTTAGAAACCGGAACAGATGAATGGTTGAGCACACGATTCTGGGAACTCTTAGGTTATAATCCTGATCAAAAGCTCCATCTGGCCTCAGAATGGCAAAATCTGATTTTCCATGAAGACCTGCAGCTTGCGACTGAAAATTTTAACAAGCATTACGCAGATCCAAATCATCCATATGACCAGGTTGTCCGATACCGTCATAAAAATGGAACGACAGTTTGGGTAAGATGCAGAGGCATTATAATCCGAAACATTGAAGGCAAACCCATTCGTATGCTTGGAGCTCATACAGATTTGACACCCCAGAAACAAGCCGAGCAAGAACTTCAGAACGCAAATACCATGCTTCGGCAGGCATTAGCGGAAATTAAAACTTTACAAGGCATTATTCCCATATGCGCTAGCTGCAAAAAAATACGAGATGAAAAAGGATATTGGGACCAGGTTGAAAGCTACGTTTCAAAACATACAGAAGCTTTATTTAGTCATGGCATATGTCCAGAGTGTGCAAAAAAGCTGTATCCTGNNTGTCAGCATTCGGTTCGCAACTGCACCATGAAGGTAGATTGTATCATCAATACGAACGTGGATCGTCGGCATCACAAAAGGCTGATTTTCCAGAACAAACCCGGCATGACAGATCAATGCTTCATCAACGATCTCATAGATCGTTTTTTTATCATACTGACCGCGTTTGGGAAGGCGTTTGACTTTGTTCNNGACCGCGTTTTGGAATGCGTTTGACTTTATTCAGATCGGTTTGTGGAAATTCATTCATATACATCTCAAACTGGTTATAGAAATCACCGCAGAGGGCGCAAAGATCGCAGAGGAGATATCAATATGTTCTCAAATGGTCTCAGCGTTCTCGGCGAACTTTGCGGTAATTACTTTGATTAATTTTACACTAGAGGCGAGCTGCTCCGTTATTTTCAACTGTCATTATTTCTGAGGTTGCTGTTTGTCCGTTCTTCTCAAATGCTTTTTGCATCGCTTCGGCAATTTCTTTTTCATTCTTCACCGCAAATGCAAACACTGTCGGTCCTGCACCGCTGATGTTAAATGATAACGCACCGGCATTCAACGCGGCATTCTTCATATCATCAAATCCGGGANNATAACGCACCAGTATTTAGCGCAGCATTTTTCACATCATCAAACCCCGGAATGAGCGTTGCGCGGTATTGTTCATGAAGTTTTTCTGCAGTAACATATCGAAGCGCATCAAAATCACCGCTCATCATTGCGGCAACAAGTGAAGCAGCATTCTCAATATTTGTCACTGCATCCTTTAAAGATACTTGCTGCGGAAGGATCTTTCGTGCTTGTTTGGTTTGAACTTGAAATTGAGGCGAGCAAGTAATAACCGAAAGCGGTTTTTCAATCTTCACGCTTCGGCAATGCACTTTTCTTTCGGTATCAAAACAATTGATCGTTAATCCGCCGAAGATCGCAGCGGAAACGTTATCAGGATGTCCTTCGATCTCAACCGCAATATTCAACAAATCATCCTTTGACAATTTCATATCGAACAATTCATTGGCAAGAAAAACACCCCCTGCAATTGCAGCGCCGCTTCCGCCAAGTCCGCCGTATGCGGGGATCTCATTTTTGATGTGAAGATGTATTGCGGGAAGCGTTCTTCCAATTTTTTGTGCGGTTGTTTCTATCGCTGCGTACACAAGATTGGTGGAATCCGTTGCGATATGATCCTTACCGTTTCCTTCAACCGTAATTAAAAACCCGGCCGACTGTTCCGCTGTAAGATACAAATAGCGATTCAATGCCAAGCCAAGCGTGTCGAATCCGGGACCGAGATTAGAAGTGGAGCAGGGAATTTTTATTCGAATCATAAGTAATTACAAGATTATCAAGATTACATAATTACATGATTGACAGTTTAATATTGTAATCTTGTAATTATGTAATCTTGCAATTAAAGGAATTTTTTTAGGTTGCTAATGTTCGCTTCAATATCATGCGGTGGATTTGCCAATACAGTTTTTCGGTTGAAATGATAATCGACGATCACCTGTGGGTCTTTCAGAATATTTCCAGTCAGAATTCCGACAACTGTTTCATTCGATTTTATTTCTCCGCTAGCGATCAGTTTTTTGATTCCTGCAACCGTTGCACACGATGCCGGTTCTGCGCCGAT
>DMPG01000033.1:2770-3238 GCA_003456055.1 Bacteroidota bacterium
ATTGCTTTTGTATAATTCACCGGATTACCGATCTTGATTGCTGTTGCAATCGTATCAGCTTTTTCCGGTTTCAAATCTGAAAAGTTTTTCTTATATGCTTTATAAAACGGACTTGCACCTTCAGCTTGAATGACTGCAAATCGCGGTAATCGTTCGATCAATCCAAGTTCCTTCGCTTCGTGCAATGCTTTTCCAAATGCGCTGGTGTTGCCGAGATTTCCTCCGGGAAAAACGATCCAATCAGGGATCTGCCAATTCAATTGCATCAAAATTTCCCACATGATCGTCTTCTGACCTTCAAGACGAAACGGGTTTATGGAATTAAGCGGATATGCCGACAGCTTTTCCTGCGCCTCGCGTATTAAACGCATACAATCGTCAAAATCACCGTTTACAACGAGTGTTTTCGTCCCATACGCCAATGCCTGTGATATCTTGCCGACAGAGACGTTTCCCTTGGGAATGAGG
>DMPG01000126.1 GCA_003456055.1 Bacteroidota bacterium
GATATCCATATGAAATATTCCTTCTTGTTCATCACAGTTCTATTGCTATTGACCTTAGGTTGTGAAGAAAGTGCTAAACCAATTACCAGCAAAAATCCATACGCAAAATTGTCGGTAATATATGATGCCGCTGCAAATAGTTCGACAGGGACTGTATTTTTTTGGGAGGGATCCAAAGCAGGGAAATTAGTTTTTATCGATACTGATGAACAGTTATTGTTTCAGGACAAAGCGATGCAATACCAGTCTTCGGATCGAAGTTATTCATTGGTTCTTGTCGGCTATAGTGCTCAAAATACATTTAAATTGGTTGACCTTAAAAAGAAAGAGTTTGTCAACACGATNNACACTGGCAGTAATATATTTTTTCCTGTCGATGCTCAATACAATGGTGATACCATCAACACGTCAATGCCGGTGGTCTTTAAATGGATCGGAAATCCAATAGACACAAATGAAATAATTACATTGACCATTGAAAATAAAATATTCACACAGGACTCTCTTGCTGCTACGAGTATCATAATCCCGGAAACTGAATTGGGAGCATTTAAGGGGAAATCAATCCTTGTGAGGTTAGAGCGGTCTAAGGAAAAAGGGTTGCAGCAAAAGCCTGGATCGGATGGTTTGATCTCATATTTATTTAAAGCTACACCACGTAAAATATATTTCAAGGAGGGTGCTGTTCCATTAACGAGCAAAAATGTTTATGCTGAATTTGCTGTAGTTCATGATGCGGTGACTAATATCTCAACCGGTTCGGTGCAATTCTGGGAGGGGAGTAAGTCCGGTACGAGTTTAATTATTGATGGTTCTGCCAGCCTAAAATTTCAAAATAATTCATTACAGCAGGAATCAGGAACTAATCGTTACTCGAACACTATAAATGGATTTTTATCCCAATATGAATTTCGTTTTGTAGATATTGATAAGAGAGAATATCTCAATATAATTACCGGGAATAAGATCAGTTTGCCATCGACATTAGTAGATACGGTGAATACTTCTGTGCCATTAAAACTTTCATGGATCGAACCAGCGGTTGGAACTTCCGAAATAGTGACGGTGCGTATAGCTGATAAAAATTATATGCAGGATACGCTAAACGCAAAAAGTATACTGATAACGGCATCTGAACTTTCTTTATGGAAAGGAACAACACAAAAAGTGTCTATTGAACGACTTAAAGTAACGTCGCTTCAACAAAAGATCGGTGATAACGGATCAGGGTCAATATCCAATCGTTGCATCGCTCAATCAAAAACTCTATTCTTTAAATAAGGAAGAATGTTGTAAATTATTGTGGAATGAGAAATAATTATCAGGAAGCTGCGTCAAAAAGATGCAGCTTTTTGTTTTAAATGAGCTTTTGCTGATTTGAAAACCGAATCAAACATCGGTTCGGTGAGTTTTCCGGTGAATGTGTTTTGCTGGCTAGGATGATAACTTCCGATGAGAATTAGATGAGGATTGAGATACTCGATTACACCGTGGGAAAACTTAGGGCGATGTTTCAATTCTGTCAATCCATTTTCTTTTGCACAATCAAAACCAGCTTCAAAACCTATCTTTCCCAGCCCAATGATCACACGGTATTTTTTTAATAAACGAAGTTCCTCAAGAATAAAAGGTCGACAGTTTTGAATTTCATCTTTCGATGGTTTATTTTGAGGCGGGGCACACCGACATGTTGCAGTGATATAGACATTGTTCCATGTAAGACCATCTTCACAATCAATCGATACAGCATTGTTTGAGAATCCTGCTTTATGTAATGCACGGTATAACCAATCACCGCTCTTGTCACCGGTAAACATTCTTCCTGTGCGGTTTGCACCGTGAGCTGCAGGTGCCAAACCGACCAATAATATTTCTGCATTGATATCACCAAAACCGGGAACAGGTTTTCCCCAATAATTCTCTTTGGAAAAGCGAAGAACTTTCGTGATAGCAATCTCTTCACGCCATTTGACCAAACGTGGGCATTTTTTGCAGGAAATAATTTGTTTGTTGAGTGAATTTAAGGTTGAGGACATAACAACTATAAAAAAACCTGCACAAGAAATGGAAATGGTGCAAGTTTAAAAGGCAGCCTTGTGTAGTGTTTATCAATACTAAATGATCTTTGAAACAAATTCTATGAGATGCTTATTGAACTCAACACTGTTTTCCATATTGCTAATATGTCCTGCATTTGGAATAATTTCCATTCTTGAACCGGGAATAGCCTTATTCAATGATTGAGATGCATTTACCGGAGTCACATTGTCCTTCTCACCAACGAGGATAAGAGTTGGACATTTAATATTTGGAAGGCTTGGTGTTGTATCCGTTCGGGCAGCAAGAGCCAACAATGTTCCAAAGATTGACGTGGATGCCGTACGTTCAACAATGCTTTGTATGATCTTGATCGATTCAGGATGTGTTTCGAATGAAGAAGAAGCAAAGACGATTTTGACATAATCTTGAGCATAAAATTTCATCCCATTCGTTTGGATGAATTTTATTCCGTTTGCCCGGCGTATCTTTGCTTCATTGCCGTCTGCTTCACTGCGGGTATCACACAACACCAGACCAAGAATCCGTTCAGGATTTCGTTCAACGGCTCGAAGAGCGATATATCCTCCCATTGATAAACCGCAAATAATCGCTTTAGGAATTTGCAAATGATCCATGAGCGAAAAAAGATCATCGACAAATAATTCTATGGAATAGTGACCGGTTCCAACTTCACTTTCGCCATGTCCGCGGATGTCGTATGCTACGACGCGATTGGTAGAAGACAACGCTTCGACCTGTCCACCGGGAAAATTCCACATTCGATGACTGAAGGGAAACCCATGGATGAAAATTATCGGGATTGCATTCGGTGATCCTACATCGATATACCGTAATAAACAATTATTGATTATTGCTTTCATAAGTATTTTCAAAAAAAAATGCGTTCTAATCTCTCAGAACGCATTTAAATGGGAAGGGATTATTTACGTTTTTCAATTGGCACATAATCGCGAGTATCATGTCCCAAATAGATCTGCCGCGGACGTGCAATTTTTTGTTCTTCATCAAGCAGCATTTCCTGCCAGTGGGTGATCCAGCCGGATGTCCTTGGAATGGCAAACAAGACAGGGAAGAATTCCATTGGGAAACCCATCGCTTTGTAGATCAATCCGGAATAAAAATCCACATTAGGATATAATTTACGTTTAATGAAGTATTCATCACTCAAAGCGATACGTTCAAGTTCAAGTGCGATCTCTAATTTGGGATCGACGCCTGTCACTTTGAACACTTCATTTGCAAGATTCTTAATGACCGTTGCACGCGGATCAAAGTTTTTATACACCCGATGACCGAATCCCATTAAGCGTCCATCACCGTTCTTTACTTTCTCTATGAAGGCCGGAACTTCTTTGATATTACCGATATGATCCAGCATACGCAAGACAGCTTCATTTGCACCCCCATGCAACGGACCATATAATGCAGCCGCTGCTGCCGCTGTNNCCTACACTTCGCATGGCGCTTGTTGAACAATTTTGTTCGTGATCTGCGTGAAGTATAAAAAGAATATTCAATGCTTTTTCGAAGACCGGAGGTATTTCAACTTTATGAGTACCAATACTGTACATCATATTTAAAAAATTACGAATAAAAGTGTCGTTGTTGTTTGGATATACATACGGCATTCCTTTGATGTGTCGGTATGAAAATGCCGCGATCGTTGGTACTTTCCCAATTAATCGTAAAATTTGCTTTTGACGTGTATCCTGATCGAAGATCTTATTTGCTTCAGGGTAGAAGGTAGAAAGTGCCGCAACGGTGCTAATGAACATTCCCATCGGGTGGGCATCATAACGGAACCCTTCCATTAATTTTTTAACATTTTCATGGATATAGGTGTGTAGCTTCACACTATCTTCCCATGTAGACAACTGTTCCTTCGTAGGAAGATTACCATTGAGAAGAAGATAGGCAACTTCAAGGTACGTACTCTTTTCAGCGAGCTGTTCGATGGGATACCCGCGATACCGTAAAATTCCTTTATCACCGTCGATAAACGTTACAGTACTCTTGCACGATGCAGTATTCATAAATGCAGGATCGTAGGTCATCATTCCGAAATCATCGCTTGAAGTTTTTATTTTACGAAGATCGGTAGCGTGAATGGTACCATAAGAAATCGGGAGATCGTATGATTTTCCTGTCCGATTATCAGTAATTGTGAGTGATTCGTTCGCCATAGTTCTCCAAAAAATGAAGTGTTAAAATATTGGTTGTGCAAATGTTGCGAGTTCTTGAGCTGATTTTATTTCGATATCTGCGTGTAAACTGTTTCCGTGAGAATCCATCGTAACGATAGCAGGGAAATTTTTTACTGATAAATGCCACATTGCTTCAGGAAGACCAAAATGTTCAAGATCTACTCCATCAACCGATGTGATACACTGAGCATAGTACTGTGCTGCCCCTCCGATTGCATTGAGGTAAACAGCACCGTGTTCTTGAAGAGCAGCAAGAGTTTTCTTTCCCATTCCACCTTTCCCTATTACAGCACGTACACCAAATTTTTTAATAATATCAGCCTGATATGGTTCTTCTCGGCTGCTTGTCGTGGGTCCCGCAGCGGTGATCTTCCATTTATTGTCTTGTTTAATGGTGNNGTATAATACTTGTCCGTGAAGATCGATAGGGGGATCGTTCGTCATAAGATGAGCGTGGATCGCGTCGCGTCCGGTATACATCTTTCCATTTACCAAGACAACATCACCTACTTTTAATGAACGGATCTTTTCTTCGCTGATTGGAGTGTTCAGAACAATCTCATTCCCGGTAAGTGCAATTCCTTCTTTCTTACCCATTGTAATGATTGGAGCATCTTCTTTATAAAGCCAGCGTTTTATTTTACCGGTGTTTGCATCCAAAATCACACCCTGGCGGCGAAATGCCCAACAATCATATGCAACGGAAACAAAAAAACTTGCGGGTAAACGGTTTTGAACGCCAACTTTACAACCGATAAGAGTTGAGTTTCCTCCAAAACCCATCGGTCCAATTTTTAATTTATTGGCATGCTCGAGAATATAATTTTCTAATTCTGCCAATTCAACAACCGGATTTACGTCATCGATGGTTCTGAACAATTGCATCTTTGCATGTTCATATCCCGATGTTCTATCACCGCCAACACAAACACCAACCGCACCAATCGCGCAACCATGTCCTTGAGCCTGCCATACAGCGTGTAAGATGCATTTTCGTATTCCATCAAGATTTCGTCCGGCTTTTCCCAAATGTTCAAGTTCCATCGGAAGAGAATACTGAATATTCTTGTTTTCGCAGCCACCGCCTTTTAAAATCAACTTAATTTCTATCTCATCATTATTTTCCCATTGTTCCCAATGCATGATCGGTGTTCCGATTCCGAGATTATCACCGCTGTTTTTTCCTGTCAATGAATCCACAGAGTTCGAACGAAGCTTTCCGGATTTTGTGGAATCTGAAATTGCTTCACGAATCCATCGTTTCATTTCAATTTGATTTGCACCGACGGGAGTGTGAATAAAAAAAGTTGGCATCCCGGTATCTTGACAGATTGGCCCTGCAATGTCGCAGGCCATATCGATATTTGTTGCGATGGTTTCAAGTGCTAATGATGCGCGGGTTCCGTTGGCTTCTAGTTTTTGTGCAATCTTAATTGCTTTACGAACATCCGGGGGCAGATTGCTTGATGTGTCGGTAATCAGTTCAACAATGCTTTGTTTAAAGTCGTGCATACAAACCTCAGCGGATATCTTCGCTCCAATAAGTAAAATTTTCGTTTTGGTCCATTAAAGAGATCTTTGTAGCTTTAATTTGTAGTTGTATCTGGTTTGCAGATTCATCGAATGAGATATCAAAAGCAAATGCTAATTTAAAGTAAATTGCACCTTCTTTGCTCTTTGCAGCTAATGCAGTTTGTTTGTTCACATACCACGTAAACTCTGGTTCTGTTGTTAAATGGAAATATGCACGACGATATCCGGCAGCATTTTTTTCAGTAATTGCTGCATATTTGTTCTGTGGGCAAACAACCGCAATTTCTTTTTTCTTTGGCTGTACTAAAACTTGAGTTGAGGATTTTATACTATAGGTTTGGTTATCAGCATCGTATTTGACAAGATCGGCTTTCATCCACACTGAAAACGTTCGAGTATTTAATTTATGATCGCTATAGTATTTGGAAATCTTAGCGATATATTCATCTTTGTTATTCCGCTTGCGTTGATTAAATTCTTGAGTCGATTCGAATTCACCTTTGGTCGAATTATTTGAATCATATTCTTCGGATAGTTTTTTTAAGCCATCCCAAACGGTTTTTATAACGGTAAAACATTGGTCACTCGTAAGGGTCTCATTCGTATCGTAAGCATCTAAACTATTTTGAGAGAACAGTGTTGTAGAATACAACACAAACAAAAGTAAAAGTGATGATATTTTCATTGAAAGACTCCTATATTTTCTTTGAGAATATACAAATAATTTCGTGATTTTGTAGCAAAATCTATCCAAATTTATTGAGGAATGGTCTAAAAAACAGTAATCAAATATAGCAAAAATTATTATATTTTTAGTTACATTTTTGGTAAATCAATCATTGAAGTTTTTTTGAGGCACTTTTGAAAATACTACAAGTCCTTTCGCAGTTTGAAGTGACTGGGGCAGAAACATTTGCAGCAACGCTTGCCGATACTCAAATTGCAAATGGACATACCGTCNNGCACCCTATTGGAAAGCGCGATCTTACACAGCGCTGGAAGAATATTCTTTTTTTAAGGAATTTTATCAAAGAGAATAATATTGATGTTGTTCATGCGCATTCCAGGGCTGCAAGTTGGGTTTGCTATTTTGCAACACGAATTGGAAATGTTCCTCTTGTCTCCTCGATTCATGGAAGGCAGCACCTTCATTTTTCCTCGAAAATGNNCAGTCTACGGAGAAAAACGTGTTGCGGTATGCAAATCGATCTATACTCATCTCAATCGTGAGTTGATGTATCCTCTTGATGTTCTTTCTCTTATTTATAATGGAATTGATCTTTCAAAATGGAAATTCCAGAAGCATCATCCTCCGAAACGTGAGAAGAAGATCGTTTCATTTGTCGGCCGGCTTTCGGGATTTAAGGGCGATACACTGCTGATTATTGTCGAAAAAATCTTTCCTGAAATATTTAAACGGTATGGGAATGTTGAATTTCATATCATCGGCGGAATGAATGAAAAAAGTAAGATCATTCCTGCCATTGAAAGCACGAACAAAAAAGTGGGCACTGAATTTATTATTGCAAAAGGGTTCAGCAGTGATGTTGAAAAGATCTATCGGGATTCAGATCTGATTATCGGTTCGGGAAGAGTTGCAATGGAGGCGCTTGNNATCTCCGGTAGTATCGATTGGTGAATCAAATTATGTCGGCATCATTTCTGAATCTACGAAGGATGTCGCATTGGTGACGAATTTTGGTGACCTTGATGCAAGGCATCCGATTGATGTTGAACTATCGGTTCAGTCAATCGTGAGTGCGCTTGAACATCCGGAAAATATTTCGGGTGAGTGGGGAAGAAAATTTATAGAAGAGAATTTTGAGATCAATGCTATTTCAGCACAAATGGATAGTGTCTATACAGAAGCAGTTGCGAAGAAGAAAGGGATCAATGAAATACCCGTCCTCTCGTATCAGAGAATCACTACTGATTCAGGGGGTGAGAGAGTGATCAATTCGAATGAGTTTGAATCACAATTGCTATTCCTAAAAGCAAAACAATTTACTTCTCTTACCTTTTTCGATCTTCAGCAGATTGCCATGTTCAAACAACCTCTTCCGGCAAAACCGATCATTCTTACATTTGAAGGCTATAAGGACAATTATACGTTTGCAGTTCCTCTATTGAANNCATTCATGTCATTCGATGAGGTTCGAGCATTATCTGCTAACGGATACGAGATTGGCTCCGCATCGAATCGTCGGCCTAAAATGAATTTGATCACCAAAGAGGAGATAGGAAAAGAAATTTCAGATTCAAAAAGACTTCTTGAGAAGGAATTGAAGAGTTCAATTATTTCGTTTGCATATCCGTACGGATATGTCAGTGAACAAATAAAACAGATCGTTCAGGAAAACGGATATCGGTTTGCAGTTGCAATAGATGAAGGACGAAGAAATCTTTGGCTCGACTTGCTGAAGATCAAACGGATTCAGATCTTTCACGGATCATCTCGTTTCTCCTTTTGGAAAAAAACTTCCGGCTGCTATCATTGGTATAAAAATGTTTATTGATTCCCATTGCCATTTATTTTATGATGATTTCAAGAATGATCTACCGGAGGTCATTTCCAGAGCAAATAGTTCCGGCGTAAAATATTTTATCGTTCCGGCTACCAACCACGAAACGGCACGTCAGGCAATAGAATTGGCTGAACAGTATCCTTCAATTTTTGTTTCCGTCGGGTTCCATCCGCTTGATCTTTCTGAATTTTCAACCGACCGATTGGCGTTAATTGAAAAAATGATTTTACATCCGAAAGTAATCGCGATCGGTGAAATTGGGATAGACTATTTTTATGATCGGTCGCCGCAGGAATATCAAAAGGAGATATTCTCACTTCAGATCGAACTAGCAATTCGAACGGATCTACCAATTATTGTCCACACAAGAGATTCTGTGCACGATGCTGTTGAAATCGCTGTTCGCTATGCAAAAAGTTATCCTGAATGGAGAAATAAGGGAAAACGCGGAGTCTTTCACTGTTTTACCGGTGACAAGGCACAAGCAAAAACTCTTTTTGACAGCAATTTCCTAATTTCATTTCCGGGTCCGGTTACATTCAAAAAATCAACGATGCCCGATCTGATTAAAGAAATTGGAATTGAAAATATCATGGTAGAAACCGATTCACCATATTTAACACCTGTTCCATTCCGCGGGAAACGAAACGAACCGAGTTACATTCCATTGATCGCGCAAAAGATCGCGGATACGTTGAATATTTCCATCGAAGAGGTCGGGCGGATTACCACAGCAAATGCAAAAAAACTTTTCAATCTTCCAATTTAAGAGATGCCTTATAATGCAATTGTAAATTGTCATTCTGATCCCGATTTATCGGGAGAAGAATCTGCTAGTCCGAAGGAC
>DMPG01000127.1 GCA_003456055.1 Bacteroidota bacterium
TTTGTTCCGAAGGAATCCCTTCGGGAAAGGATGCGTCTCCCGAAGGGATGCCTTCACGAAGTGATCCTTCGGATCGGCAGAAGGATGACTTAACTAACTTAGCATGCGCCTTGCTCACCATGACCGTTTTCTTGTTTTGCGTAACGCGAGTTATTCAGAATAAATGTGCTGATCCCATTTTTTTGGATTAGTAACGGCATCTGATCCTTCAGAGTTTTTCAGTAACAGTTTGATAACGAATAATTTGCCTCTTGGGAAACGGCTCCCTATATTGCCGTTAAACTAACGGTAAGTATTTTTTAAGAATTTTCTAAAAGCGAGAACTTTTTATGAATCACTTTTACCGAATGCGCAATATTATATTCCTAGTTATTACATTTCTTTCTTGTTCTGTCGCTTTGCAAAAATCAAATATCCCGGCATCACAAAAGCTCGACTTTAGGCTGAGACTCATTCTCGATGCAGAGAAAACCAAAACACCCACGATTGAATCCGTAGACCGCAGCATCATCTCTGAACAGAATGCAGAAGGTGTTTTAGTCTTTCCGTGTTTCATCTACGCGGACGACTTTGAACAAATCCGTTCGTCTGGGGTACAATTACAATCAGTTGTAAAAACATTTGCCACGGCGCGATTAACTATTGCAGAACTTGAGCGTCTCAGTTTACTTTCATCCGTGAGTTACATTGCTCCCACATCAATTGATTATCTCCATAACGATGTTGCACGCGCTTTGATCGGCCCCGATCTGCTCCATTCAGGATATGTGAACTCCACACAATATACGGGAAGCGGAGTGATTATTGGAGTTATTGACACCGGCATTGATTGGAAACATCTTGATTTCCGTGATCCGACAGATACGACAAAAAGCCGGATACTGTATATCTGGGATCAGACGATCACAGCAGAAGGGAGCGAAACATCTCCGGCAGGTTATGCGTACGGTGTTGAATACACACAGACTCAAATAAACGACGAACTCGACGGAAGTCCTGCCGGATTTGTCCGTGAAAACGATAGTCACGGTCACGGAACTCACGTTGCAGGCACTGCTGCCGGAAACGGAAGTTCTTTGACAACAAAAAAATATAAAGGGATGGCTCCTAGTGCTGAACTTATTATTGTAAAAGCAGGAAACGGTTCCTTCCCCACGGCCAACATTGTCGACGCAATTTCTTATCTGAATGAAAAAGCCACTGCGGAAGGAAAACCGCTCGTCATTAACATGAGCCTCGGTTCGGATGCAGGCCCGCATGACGGAACAGATGAGAAAGGATTGGCTGTTTCGAATTTTTCCGCTCCCGGAAGGATCGCTGTCATGTCTGCCGGTAACAGCGGGGGAACTCCCATTCATTTTTCAGGTACCATCGAAGCGAACAGTTCTTCCTCCGTTACATTCACCGTTCCGACATATACAGCAGCAAGCGGCACTTCGAACGATAACTTTGCATTCGACCTCTGGATGCAGGACGGCAGCGCCGTCAATGCTCAGATAACGACACCGAATGCATACACGGCAACGCAAAATGCTAATTCCAGCGGATTTAGTCTTACCAACGACGGATATGTTTCAATCTATAATTACAACGACGCGAACAACGGCGATCGGAATATATTTTGCTATATGAAAGATCAGTTCGACGCAACGCCTCCTGCCGCAGGAACTTGGACACTGCAATTGACGAACACGACCGGATCGGCTTTGACCTATCACGGCTGGTTATACGATTATATTATCGGTTCCAATGCCAAAACGGTCACTGTTGCCGGCGGAGACAATAATTATACGATCAGCAATGCATCGGACAGCGCAATCATTGTTGGAGCAATTGCAAGTCGTTGGAGATACGTTAATAGCGCCGGTACTTCCTTATATGGATGATTTCCCGATAGATCAGATAATATTGCTTCGTTCAGCAGTATCGGTCCATCGCGAATAGGAACAATAAAACCGGATATTGCGGCAGCAGGACAATACGTAATTTCAAGCCGTTCCACAGGTGCAGCATTCGGATCAGGAGATATTGTTCCGGGTAATCTTCATGTGGTGATGCAGGGAACGAGTATGTCATCTCCAGTTATTGCGGGCTCTGTTGCGTTACTGCTTCAACAGAATGGAAATCTTACGCTCTCAGAAATTAAATCACTTTTTTCTTCCACAGCTACAACCGATTCATACACCGGAAGCGTGCCAAACAATTATTGGGGATCAGGAAAGCTTGATCTTGTCCGCGCAGTAATTAAATCGATCGATCCTGCTTTTTCAAATCAACGTAATATCCTTGCGTATGATGCATGGGATTCTTCTAAAACAACTCCGAACATGATCAATAGAAAAATTGCCGTGAAATTNNAATTTTTTTCATCAGCAAATGCTAAAATCACAGGAGCATTCATACATCCTTCTTCACCAGCTACGCTAACAGGGTCATTGCGAGCAGAAGTATGGTCGGATGATGGTTCAGGACTTCCGAGTTTTAATTTAGGCAACACGGTTTCATTTAATAAAAACGCACTTCTCCCTTCCAGTTGGAATTACATAGATATGACAGGAGCAAATGTCTCTGTATCATCAGGTAGCAAATATCATATCGTACTGCATTGTGATTCGGTGACTGATTTTAGAATGCTTTACGATTTCTTGAAAATGGATACCACTTCATCATACAATTCCAGTGG
>DMPG01000259.1 GCA_003456055.1 Bacteroidota bacterium
AAGAAGATGATGTTGTTGAAATAATTATTGCATGATGGAGTTGAAGAATGAATAATTCTGATCTCTATTCTGCAGTATGAAATTCAAAGAGGCAGGGTAAGTAATTGCCCTGCCTCTTCTACTTTTACCCACAACCACCAAACTCGTTTTCTCTACAACTATGCCAACGACTCCCATTATCATACCCGATTGGATAAAAGAGGCGGTCTTTTATCAGATATTTCCAGAGAGATTTTACAACGGCGATCCATCGAACGATCCGACAAATGTTGAACAATGGGGAAAAACTCCGAAAGGGAATAATTATTTCGGAGGCGATCTTCAGGGGATCATGAACAAATTAGGACACCTCAAACGGCTTGGTGTCAATGCAATCTATCTTAATCCGATCTTCGCCGCAAATTCAAATCACAAATACAATGCTTCTGATTATTCGATCATCGATCCTGCTTTTGGTAACAATGAACTGTTCGACCGGTTTGTTTTGCTCTGCCGAGAGAATGATATAAAGATCGTGATCGATGGAGTGTTCAATCATGTTGGGACAGATCACTTTGCATTTAAAGATGTAAAAGAAAAAGGAAAAGATTCACCGTATGCATCGTGGTTTAACATCTATTCATTCCCTGTTGCTCCTTCCAATAAGCCGAACTATGAATGCTGGTGGGGGTATGGTTCGCTTCCCAAATTGATGGTGCAGAATCCTGACGTGAAGAAATATATTTTTGACGTGTCGAAATATTGGAATGACCGGGTGAATGGATGGCGTCTTGACGTACCGAATGAAGTGCCGCATGAATTTTGGAAAGAGTTCCGTCGAAAGATGAAAGGTTTGAATCCAAATTGTTACATCGTCGGAGAATTGTGGGAAGATGCGAGTCCATGGCTTCAAGGTGATGAATTTGATGGTACAATGAACTATCGATTCCGTGAAGCAGTGTTGGATTATTATGTGAATGATAAGATCAAGACCGATGAATTTGATCAACGGCTGGAATCGATCCGTAATTCAAACAGTCGCCAGCATAATTCTGGCATGCTGAATATGTTGAGCAGTCACGATACCGAACGGTTATTGACACTCTGTCAAGGGGAGTTTTGGCGGATGAAACTTTCAGTGATTCTTCAAATGACTTATGTCGGTGCACCAATGATCTACTATGGTGATGAGATTGGTATGGAGGGAGGAAAGGATCCTGATTGCCGACGAACGATGATTTGGGATGAGAAGAAGTGGGATACAGAATTATTCACTCTTCATCAGCAGCTTATCCAGATCCGGTTAAAATCTCCGGCGTTGAAACGCGGCCGATTCAAAACGCTTATTGCCGATAATCATCAAAGAGTATTTGGATTCGAGCGTCAACTCAATTCGCACTTTGCGCATGTACTCATCAATAAACGGGATAAGTTGATGAAGGCCGAAATTAAGGTTGACCCTAGAATTAAAGAACTACACGATGAATTTACCGGAACGGTCTTTAAACCAGTTGAAGGAAATATTACCATTGATGTTCTGCCGCATAGTGCAAGAATATTTATTACGCAGCTGGAAGAAGAATTGAATTAATAACTGATGGTACGCACAGAGCAATTATTTATAGTACAATGGTTCGACGCGGCGCAGAAATGGCGGTCATCTCCAAAGGAGTCCTTTCCCAAAGGGACCACGTTGTGGCGGACCTGAGCAAATCCTTCGTTGNNTTCGGGAAAGGATGCGTCTCCCGATGGGATGCCTTCACGAAGTGATCCTTCGGATCGGCAGAAGGATGACTTAACTATCTTGGCCTGCGCTTTGCTCACCATGACCGTTTTTCTTGTTTTTCGTAACATCAACTTGTAATTACATTAAATGAAATAACAAAAGGGTCAGTGATGAAAAAGAAAATCAATATTTTATTCTTTGTGATTTTTATCTTGTCGGCGTATGCTCAAGATCAGGTTGATGTTACATTCCGGTATTCTGCACCGGCAAGTCCAACGGTCTTTGCGGTTGGAGAATTTAACGGATGGAACAATTCTGCAACACCTATGGATTACCAGGGGAGTAATCTTTGGACAAAAACCGTACGGCTTGCAGTCGGTGGCAATCCGACACCGCCTGCGGTTGGTGTTCCGGGTGCGTGGCAATATAAATTCTATTATGCCGGTGTCGGGCAGTGGCCGAACGATCCGTTGAACCACAATGAGAATCCGAAAGATAATGGCAACACGTTTATCTATACAAAAGATGTAACCTTTTACCATCTTCTCCCGAACCAAAAACAAGCCATCGTCAAAACAAGTACGCCGATCATTTCTGCATATCTCTTTCCTAAAGTCGGCGCAACGGTTGATACATCATCCATCAAAGTTACGCTTGATGGAATTGAATATTCCAATCTCGGGAAATATTATGATGAAGCAAAAAAACAATTGCTCTTCCCGAGTCCCGTTTCACTGACCAATGGAAAACATTACGTCACTCTTTTTGCAAAAGCATCTACGGGAGCATCGAATACCGATTCTGTGAACTTTACGACACAGGCGGGATATGTTCAGATCACATCACAGGGAAATTATCCAACACGGAATCAATTCCGGACCATCCGCGGACAGATACAGAATACCGCGATCACTTCTGCAAAAGTGATTCGCAACAATGTAGATACAATGGATGTTGTTGTGAGCGGAGGGTTATTCACCGCTACGGACACATTAACTGATGGTGTGAATACATTCAAAGTGATCATCGATACCAGCGGAACGATCGTTGCATCCGAACCGGTAACATATACGTACGTTGTGAATCATACTCCGTTTGCAAAGGCTGCAGTTTCATTTGCTTCAGGAAATCAGATCACATTGAGTGCAGCAGGAAGTGTTCATCCCGACGGCAAAACTATGATGTTCAAATGGATTGACGATGCACAAATGCCATTAAGTTTGAATGGACAAAGCGGACAAACTGTTTCTATCACCAAACCAACACAGCCCGGCGAATACTATTTTACTCTTATCGCTTCAAACAGTGTTGGTGCAGCCGATACCGCACGATTTTATTTTATCATTAAAAAAGATGGGAATTATGAGAATCCGACGATCGCTTCGAATCCGCAATGGGTGAAGCAAGCGAGAGTCTATTTTATGTTCCCGAAGGCATTCACCACGCAAGGAACAATTCCCGCTGCTGCTACACGATTGCAATACATTAAGGATATGGGATTCAACGTCATCTGGCTGATGCCGGTGATGAAGAATGCATATCCGATCGATCAAAACTACGGACCGGGATATAACATCACCGATTTTTATAACGTCGCACCGGAATACGGAACAAATCAGGATTTCAAGAATTTCATTTCACAGGCACATGGACTTGGACTCAAAGTAATTCTCGATGTTACAACAAACCATACTTCACGATTTCATCCTCAATCGCTCGATGCACATCTCTTTAAACAAGATTCACGGTATTGGAATTGGTATGAACATACAACCATTGCTCACAACACGAATGGTCTTGGACAATCGTTCGATGCCGATGGATTCAATTATTACAGCGGATTCAGCGATCAATTATTGAATTACAACTGGGCAGATGTCGATGCGCGGACAGAAATGATCAACGTCTATAAACATTGGATCAAAGAATTTGATCTTGACGGCTACCGCTTCGACGTTTATTGGGGACCGCATCGCCGTTATGGTGAACAGAATATGGGAATACCGATGCGCGCAGCGTTGAAACATATCAAACCGGATATTTTCCTGTTGGCAGAAGATGATGGAACGGGTTCAGGAACAGAAACGATCTATGCTGATTATGCAACCGGCGGCGGAGTGGATGCTGCGTATGATTTCAAATCATACTTCAATCAGATTCGCGGATTCAGTTTCAGCACGCTGGCAGTGGATAATCTTCATAATGAATTGAATAATGGAGGATATTTCCCCGGACCGAACTCACTGTATATGAGATTTATGGAATCGCAGGATGAAGACCGGATAACGTATTTTTATTCTGCCTCCAATTCGCTTGATGCGACGACAACATTCATTAAAACCAAGCCGATGGCTTCTGTTATCTTTTCTGTTCCCGGTTTTCCGATGATCTGGAACGGACAGGAAGTAGGTTGGGGATACGGACTTACCGGTGCAAAAGAAAAACGTAATCGCTCCACAATATCGTGGGATTTCCAGGGAGCGCCGATCCTGACACCGCATTACCAACGTCTTGCGTGGATCCGCGGAGCATTCCCGGCATTTGCAACACAAACATTCTCTCGAATTGGAACGAATGACGGCGCAGTGTATGGAATTCTTCGTCCATATTTGAATGATAATGCCATTACACTTGCAAACATTGCGGAACAGCAGCGCTCGGTAACGTTGAATCTCTCCATCAGCGGAACACCGAATCTGTTATTCAGCAATCCTACCGATGGGAAGACGTACTATGTGAACGATGTGTATAACGATTCAACGTATCAGATCACATTCACGGGTGGTGCTGCGAATTTTTCAATGAACATTCCTCCGTACGGTTCTGCTGTGCTGATCGTTTCGGATTCAGTTCGAAAGATCGTTGTTCCGAAGATAACATCAGTTCAACAATTGGCTGAATCAATGATTCCGGAGAATTATTCGTTAGCGCAGAACTATCCTAATCCTTTTAATCCTATTACAATGATCAATTATCAATTACCA
>DMPG01000177.1:0-3210 GCA_003456055.1 Bacteroidota bacterium
TATTGGGATGGGAGGATTGATTAGCTTCTCTCCATTGCAACAATTATTTGGAATGAATGCATCAGAATTTTCATCTATTGCAGCGAGAAGAAAGAATGTTCTTTTTATCGCTGTTGATGATCTCCGACCGGAATTGGGATGTTACGGTCATCCAATGGTGAAGTCACCGAACATCGATGCGCTCGCAAAAAGCGGTGTGCTCTTCGAACGAACATATTGCCAGCAGGCGATCTGTGGACGGACTCGGGCAAGTTTGCTGACCGGCAAACGGCCAGACACAACAAAAGTCAATGATTTGAAGACACATGTACGGGACGTGAATCCGGATATCGTTACTCTTCAACAGCATTTCAAAAATAACGGATATTTTTCTGAAGGATTAGGAAAATTATTTCACGGGGGACATGAAGACGAACCTTCATACAGTACACCGCACCGCACCGCAAAAGCCGATCCCTATGCGCTGGAAGAGAACAACAGGATGAGGAAAAGCGGGGGAAAAAAATCAACAAAAAATAAGGATGATGCAGATCCAGAATCCCGCATGCGCGGTCCGGCAGTAGAAAGTGCCGATGTGCAGGATAATGTGTATGAAGACGGAAAATCTACCGATATGGCAATAAGTTCCCTTCAACGTCTTGCACCAAAAGCAAAATCGAAAAATGCAGGTGAACGCCAGCCATTTTTCCTCGGCGTGGGTTTCCGAAAACCGCATCTGCCGTTCTGTGCGCCGAAAAAATATTGGGACATGTATGACCGTACAAAAATTCAAATGCCGTATCCTAATCGGCCGAAGAATGCGCCGGATCTTGCTTTTACGACTTGGGGTGAACTTCGTTCTTATTCGGACATTCCTGATGTCGGTCCGTGTGATGAAGCCAAAACACGTGAATTGATCCATGGGTATTATGCCTGCGTCAGTTATATGGATGCTCAGGTTGGGAAATTGTTGGCAGAACTCGATCGATTAGATCTGCGGAAAGATACGATCGTTATCATCTGGGGTGACCATGGCTGGAAATTGGGTGAATATTCCGATTGGTGCAAACACACCAACTTTGAATTGGATACGCATGTGCCGATGATCATCTCCGATCCTGATTACCCGAAAGGAAAAAGAGTTAATGCACTGACGGAATTCGTTGATATCTATCCGACACTTGCGGATTTATGCGGACTTCCAATTGCAAGTGATTTAGAAGGGACTAGTTTTGTACCGCTGTTAAGCGCGCTTAAAAAAGTATGGAAGAAAGCGGCGTTCAGCCAATATCCTCGCGGGAAAAAGATCATGGGGTATTCCATACGAACGGATCAATATCGGTACACTGAATGGATCGATATTAAGAAAAAAGAAATTATAGCAAAAGAACTTTATGATCTAAAGAATGATCCGATCTGCAAAGAGTGTATTGTAGACAAACCAGAACATTCAGTACTGGTTGCTCAGTTGCATGATATGTTGGCGGCAGGCTGGCAGAAAGCAAAACCGTAAAATAAATTTACGATCAACGTTGACTATTTAATGAAAGTAATATGGATAGAAGAAAATTTATAAAATCAGCCGGTGTGATCGCTGCAGGATCCGCAGTTGCGCATAATTTATCCCTCGGCAAAGAAATTCTCCCTGGAGTTTTTGCATCAGAGAAAAAACCAAATATCATATTCATTCTTGCAGACGATTATGGTATTGGTGAAGCGGGCTGTTACGGTGCGGACAATTATAAGACCCCGAATATCGACAAACTTGCACAGGGAGGCGTTCGTTTCACTCATGCATATACTCCGTCGTTGTGTGGACCGTCGCGCGCTTGCATCCTGACCGGACGGTATGCATTTCGCACAGGCGGTACGAACCAGGATAAAGTAGGGAAACTCAAACCTGCTGATGAAACAATTATTGCAAAGATCCTGAAATCTGTGGGCTACGCCACAACGATGGCAGGTAAATGGAGCCAGTTCCCGCTCGAACCGAGCGATTGGGGTTTTGACGAGTATTTACGATTTCAAGGAAGCGGTCAATACTGGAATACACAAAAAAAGGCTAGGACATACACCGTCAACGGTGCGAATACTCCCTTGCTCGATGGTGAATACCTGCCGGACAAGATGCACAATTTTGTCGTCGACTTCATCACTCGCTATAAAGATGATCCATTCTTTGTCTACTATTCTTTGTCGCATATCCACGGTGATATTCTTCCCACACCGGAAAGCGGTTCAAATAGCAAGGACATTTATGCGGATAATATTACATACATGGACAAACTCATTGGAAAGCTTGTCGCCGAAATTGATCGTTTAAGACTCCGTGAAAAAACAATGATCGTATTCTTTGGTGATAACGGAACGGCTAACAAATATTCTGACCGGGCAACGATTAGCGGCCGGCGATTGGTTGGTGCAAAAGGCTCTTTGCTCGAAGGAGGAAGTCTCGAACCGTTGATCATTAATTGGCCAGGAACAACTCCTGCAGGAAAAGTTTCTGATGCGATGATCGACTCCACAGATTTTGTTCCAACGTTTGCTGAAATAGCTAGTGCACAACTTCCCAAGGATAAAATTATCGATGGTCGCAGTTTTACTTCACAGATACGCGGTGAAAAAAAAGAGGCACGTGACCTAGTCTTCATACAACTTGCAACACAGTGGTATGTTCGGGATAAAGGGTGGAAGTTAAATCAAGAGGGAAAACTTTTTGATATGAGCAAGGCGCCGTTCGAAGAAATACTCGTTGGAGTCGATTCAAAAGATCCTGAAGCAGTAGCAGCTCGGAAACGGCTGCAGGCTGCACTTGAACAATTGAATCCCGCTGGCGGAATTCTTGACGATGGTGATGGTACCGGACGGCACGCAAACAAGACCAAGAAAAAGAAAAAACAAACAGATCCAGATGATGAAAATTCAGATGAAGATGATGATTCAGAGCGTAAAGCAGAAAAGAAAAACAAGAAAAAGAAAAAAGGAATTGAGTGAAGCGGAACACGAAAGGGATTTTTTCGAAAAAATTGAAATGTAACGGTCATAAAAATCAACAGAAAATAGAAGGTACCGATGGACAGAAGAAAATTTATTCAATCTGCAGGCGCGATCGCTGCCGGTTCGGCAGTTGCGCATAATTTCGTTTTCGGCAGTGAATTTATGCCCGAGATATTTGCGTCAGGGAAAAAACCAAATATCATCTTCATACTTGCCGATGACCTTGGCTATGGC
>DMPG01000177.1:3219-4891 GCA_003456055.1 Bacteroidota bacterium
CAGGGAGGAGTTCGCTTCACCCATGCATACACTCCTTCGTTGTGCGGACCATCCCGCGCATGCATCCTGACCGGACGGTATGCGTTTCGCACCGGAGCTACCAATCAGGATGCAACCGGAGAGTTCAAACCATCTGCCGAAACCATGATGCCGAAAATTTTAAAATCAGCAGGATATGTGACGACAATGGTTGGGAAATGGGGACAACTTCCTCTCGGACCAGCCGATTTTGGATTCGATGACTATCTGAAGTTTAAAGGAAGCGGTGTGTATTGGAACACGCAAGAAAAAGGGAAGACCTACGAAGTGAATGGCGAAGAAAAGATTCTGCGTGATAAAGAGTATTTACCTGACATCATGCATACACATCTTATCGATTTTATCACGAAGCATCGTGAAGAACCGTTCTACGCTTATTATTCAATGTCGCATGTCCATACGGAGATATTGCCGACACCCGACAGCATTCCTGAAAGTAGCAATATCTATGCAGAGAATATTTCCTATATGGACAAACTTATCGGCAAACTGGTTGCAGAACTCGATCGTTTAAAACTGCGTGAGAAAACGATGATCGTATTTTTCGGCGACAATGGTACTGCAGGGGGTAAGGTCGGTAAGGCAACGATTGGTGGACGGCAATTAGATGGAGCAAAAGGATCAATGCTCGAAGGAGGAAGTCTTGAACCATTGATCGTTAATTGGCCCGGAACCACTCCAGCAGGGAAGATTTCAGATGAAATGATTGACTCCACCGATTTCGTGCCGACATTTGCAGAAGCTGCTGGTGCAACGTTACCTCAAAAAACGGTCATTGATGGACGAAGTTTTTTGGCACAAGCACGCGGTGAAAAAATGGTACCACGAGATTGGGCATTCATTCAACTTGCCAGAATGTGGTACGTTCGGGAAATAGCATGGAAGTTGAACCAGGCAGGTGAACTGTTCGATATGAGCAATGCACCGTTTGAGGAAAAACTTACTCCAGTTGATACTAAAATTACGGAAGCAATTGCGGCACGTAAGCGTTTGCAGTCAGCTCTTGATCAATTGAATCCTGCAGGCGGAATTCTTGACAACGGAGATGGGACCGGTCGCCATTCGAACAGGAAAAATAAAAATTGAAATTTATTATGGTGAAGCAAATGATTAAAATATTGATTATCACATTCATCTTGATCTCGGGATGTGCTACGGTAGAAAACCTCAACGATCAAAGGAATTTATCGCAGCAGTTCGATCCTTTGGTGAAAATTATTTCAAATAAAGTTTCTCATACCATCAAGGAAATTGGAGACACAGTCGCCTATCCGCGCAGTACGACAACTGAAGGTAAGTGGAAAACCATCCCGATCCGTGATTGGACCAGCGGATTCTTTCCAGGCATTCTTTGGTATATGAATGAGTTGACTGGGGATAATTCATTCAGGAAATCTGCAGTTCGTTGGACTGAGGGATTGACCCCGTTGCAATTCTATTCAGGATCGCATGATATTGGCTTCATGGTATTTTCAAGTTTCGGAAATGGTTACCGTACAACAAATAATGTTGAGTACAAAAAAATAATTTTGCAAACAGCAAATACATTAACGACTCGTTTCAATCCTACCGTCGGATGTATAAAATCATGGGATAATCGAAAATGGCAATATCCTGTTATCATCGATAATAT
>DMPG01000151.1 GCA_003456055.1 Bacteroidota bacterium
CGCCGCGTCCGATCAATTGTTCTGCACCGCTGCCGTCTAAAATAGTACGGGAATCGATCTTTGACGAAACCGCGTACGCAATGCGTGACGGAAAATTCGCTTTGATCACACCGGTGATAACATCAACAGAAGGACGTTGAGTTGCGAGAACAAGATGGATTCCTACGGCTCGGGCAAGCTGGGCAATACGGGCGATCGATTCTTCCACTTCTTTTGCGGTCGTCATCATTAGATCTGCAAGTTCATCAACGATCACAACAATATACGGAAGGTAGCGATGTTTTAATGTTTCGGTATCTTTCACTTTCAATTTGCCTTCTTTGAATCGCACATTATAATCGGTCACATGGCGCACTCCGGCTGATGCCAGAAGATCGTATCGTTTTTCCATTTCAATCACACATGATTTTAGAACAAGCACGGCATTTTGAGGCTGGGTGATGATCTTTTCGTCCATATCCGGAGAGACTGCGAGATAATGGTTCTTCATCTTTTCATAGAGATTCAGCTCGATCTTTTTTGGATCGACAAGAATGAATTTCAATTCTGACGGATGCAAACGATACAACAAACTTGCAATGATCGTATTGATACCGACGCTTTTTCCCATACCGGTTGCACCGGCAATAAGAACATGCGGCATCTTTGCAAGATCATCGATAAAAATTTCTCCAGTGATCGTTTTCCCCATCGCAAGCGGAAGCGCTGCTTTGCTGTCTCGGAATTTTTCTGAATTCAAGATACTTCGGATCGTAACGATCTGTGGTTTATTGTTCGGAATCTCCACACCAACCGTCCCTTTTCCGGGAATCGGCGCTTCAATACGAATTCCTCGCGCCTGCATTGCAAGTGCCAGATCGTTGGCAAGACTGGTGATCTTCGAAACCTTGACTCCTGTAGCAGGAACAAGTTCATAGAGCGTTACAACCGGACCCGGCGTTACACTGACATTTGCAATTTCAACATCAAAGTCGGCAAGTTTTGCCTGCAGCAGCGCTGCATTCGCTTTAAGCTCTTCATCACTGATCTTCTCTTCATATTTTTTTGGATCAAGAAGTTCGACTGATGGAAAGACATAATCGATCTCTTCATCGTCAACTTCACGCTCTTCAAGTTCAGCTTCTTTTTCTTTTACTCCTTCTTTAATTTCTAACGGAGTATCAAGAAGATCAAATGCAGAAACTTCTTTGCTTTGATCTCTATTCACTACCGGCTGTGGCCGAACAATTTCTTTTTTAGGCTGAACGACCCTTGGTTCGGGCTTTTCTTCAGGAAGGAATATTTCGGTGTCCATTCGCTTCACTTTTATCTCTGCTGCTTCCCGATTTTTCTCTTCTTCTTTTTGCTGAGCACGGATCTCCTGCTGTTCTTTCCACTCTTCCATCTTTGCGCCAAAGAATTCTCCGATCGCGATAATAAAGTCTTTGATCCGCTCAGAAGTTTTATGAAGATCAAGATCGATCGCAAGGGTGATTGCAACAATGCCGAGTGAAAGCGTTACGATCATCCCTCCGGCCAACCCAATTGATTGCTGAAGGATGGTCGCGAAGAATGCACCAACACTGCCATGCCATTCCGTGGAGATCACTTCACTCAGACCGGTCTTACGTAATAAGCCGAAGAATGCTGAGCCGAGAAGTGCAAGAATGATTGCATAATTGGTGAAGTAGACAAGTCGTCTGATATTGCCGCTGCGCAGCATTGTCCATCCCCACATCAATACAACTATTGGGATGACAAAGGCAAAAAGACCAACGGTAGAGTTGATGAGAAAATTTGAAAGGATCGCTCCAAAAAGACCAAGCCAGTTCGTCGTCAATTCGGATTTTTGCTGAATGAACTGATCGTTGGTGAACACTTTGTAAAGATCGGAAAATCGAACATCGCCGTTCGCCTCATCTCCGGATGAATATGAGACCATTGAGAGCAGAGCCATCAATCCAAAAACAATTACAAGGAAGGAAAACACCTGCTTCCGTTGCTGAGCATTCTTTTTCGAACCGTTATCCTGTTTCTTGCGCCGGGGAGCCGGTGTTGCCGGCTGAACTTCATGTTGTGGCAGCGGGAAATCTTCCATTATTCTCCTTTCCCGCCTGATGTGTCAATACTGATTGGTACGTGAGGAGCCGCAGGATTTGCTTTCTTCTTCAATCGAAGCACATTATTGGAAAGTTCGGGAACGACATCATAGGTGTCAACATTAGTGCAGAATTCAAGATCATTCTCACAGCCAATTTCAATAAGGAACTTTCCATGATCGCATGTTCGAGCCATCTTTAACAGATTCTTGCTGGCATTTTTGTACAGCGTGTACGCAGCGGAAGCGGAATCGTTGAACTCAAATTCAGAATTCTTCCCTTCCATCAATTCCTTAATGATCATTCCAGCACAAACCGTATCCTCAAGGCAGAACTGCGTATGCTTTCCAGCACAGAGAATATACACATCATCTTTCAATTCCGTGATGCGCTTAACAACAGCGGACATATTAATGAATCCCGCGATCAATAAATTTTTTGCGTACCGAGCTTTCCACATTGCCGGAGCACCGTTGGATGTACAGAAAATGATCGACTTGTTCTTCACCGCTTCTTCTTTATACTCAAGCGGCGAATTACCGAGATTGAATCCTTCAATAATTTTTCCGTTCCGTTCACCGCCGCGCAGAACAACATCGCCAAACAAATTTCCGGATACCTTTACTGCTGATTCAATCGTATTGACAGGGATGATTTCTTTTGCGCCGTTGTTCAATGCAGTGATCACGGTAGAACTTGCACGCAGAACATCGATAACGACAACGTTCTTATCAACGGAAAAAAAACCATCAATTTGGGATGGTGAAAAAAAGACTTCGATTTTCATAGATTCATTTCCCCATAGCGCAGACATTCGTCTGCATTGCTGTTATTTCTTTAAGAAAGGAAGAGCAACAACCGTAGCATCAATCATTTTTCCGCGAACGTCAATTGCAATTTTTGAACCGACCTCTGTGTGCGGAATGTCCACGTATCCCATCGCAATTCCTTTTTCGAGCGATGGTGAAAATGTACCGCTGGTAACAACTCCGATATTTTTTCCATTGACCAGCAGAGCATATCCATGACGCGGCACTGCTTTCTCATTCAACATCATTCCGACTAATTTTCTTTTCGGTCCATCTGCTTTTGTTTTTTCCAGAATTGATTTTGCAACGAATTCTCCTTTGTTCAATTTCGTGATCCATCCCAGGTTCGCTTCGATAGGATTAGTGGTTTGATCGATATCGTTTCCGTAAAGACAATAACCCATTTCTAAACGGAGTGTATCACGTGCTCCAAGACCGATCGGAACAATACCAAATTCTTTCCCTGCATCAAAAATTGCGTTCCAAATTTTTTCAGCATGAGCGTTACTAAAATAGATCTCGAATCCCAATTCTCCCGTATAACCGGTCCGCGAAATGATCATTTCAATACCCGCAACCGCCCCTTGAACAAAATGATAATATGGAATTGCAGAAAGATTCGCCGTGGTCAATTTCTGCATCGTTTCGAGGGATTTTGGTCCCTGAATTGCAAGAAGCGCTGTATCGTCACTTTTGTTCTCGAACATAACACCGGATGGACAGTGTTTTTTCATCCACTCCCAGTCCTTTTCGATGTTCGATGCATTCACGACGATCATATATGATTGTTCTGCCAGCATATAGATCAGAAGATCGTCAACAATGCCGCCATCATCAAAACACATTGCAGAATATTGCGCTTTTCCCGGTGTAAGTTTCGATACATCATTTATTGTAATTGACTGGAGAAATGACAAAGCATTTGGACCCTTTGCGTAGAATTCTCCCATATGCGATACATCAAATACGCCAACTGTATTGCGAACCGCTTTGTGTTCTTCCATAATTCCGGCGTAGAGTACCGGCATTTCATAGCCGGCAAACGGAACGATCTTTGCTCCGGCGTTCTTGTGAAACTCATAGAATGGAGTCCGTTTCATTTCGGCTGTCCTTTTTTCCAGTCAGCAAGAAATTTTTCAAGACCGATGTCTGTCAATGGATGTTTGATCAATTGATCGATCACTTTTAACGGCATGGTGCAGACGTGTGCACCGATCAACGCTGCTTGCTGTACATGAATTGGATGACGAACGCTTGCCACAAGCACTTCAGTTTCAAATCCGTAATTGTTGTAGATCGTTACGATCTGTTCGATCAATTCCATACCATTGGTGCTGATATCATCAAGCCGTCCCACGAACGGACTGATATACGTTGCCCCCGCTTTTGCAGCAAGTAAGGCTTGGTTCGCGGAAAAACAAAGCGTAACATTCGTACGAATTCCTTCAGAATGAAATGCCTTTGCTGCTTTCAATCCGTCTTTAATGAGAGGAAGTTTGATCACGATGTTATCGTGGATCTTTGCAAGTTCTTTTCCTTCCTTCATCATTCCTTCAAACTCCATTGAAACTACCTCTGCACTGATCGGTCCGTTGACCACAGCACAGATCTCTTTCAACAGTGTCACAAAATCTTTCCCTTCTTTTGCAACAAGCGAAGGGTTGGTGGTAACACCATCGAGAACGCCAAGCGCGTTCGCTTCTTTAATTTCTGCAAGATTCGCTGTATCGATAAAAAATTTCATCTATTACTCCATTTTATTTTTTAACAGTATCTTTATTTCTTCGTTCAGTGATGGTAGGTCTTTAATGACAATAGACCATAGAATCTCTTCGGAAACAGAATCATAACCGTGCGTTATTCTGTTCCTTGTATCAACAATTTTCCTCGCGTTCGAAATAACAATATCCGGCTTTACGCTGAGGATACGTTTTACAGCTTCACCAATTATTTCAATATTTCTTTCAACTGCACGCTTTGTCTTAATGTCTTTTTGAAACTTAAAAAAATTTTTCTCTGCAGGCAGAAAATCATTAATTTCATTGATCGCCTGCTCAATATCGCTAAGCCAAACTTTAATTTCAGTTTCCATAGATAGCAACTTTGTTACTATGTATTTGTTTGCTCAAGTATGGATTCCTCAAGGATTTACTTTCCAATAAATCAATCTGTCTTTTCAATAAATCCTGAAGATGAAACTTTAAATCAAAATAATTATCAGNNAGCGTATTTCAATGGATCTTGTTCTTGGAAATCGACAATAAAATCAATATCGCTTTTCGGTGAAAATTTATTTGTTAAGACTGAACCAAAAACGCTTAATGATTTAACATTGCACGATTTACACAATTCAACAATTTGCTGGTTATATGTATTTAAAAAATCCATTGTTTAGTTTGCAAATTCCGGGGTAATATCTTTATCCTGTTTCACAGAAACAAAATGGAAATCATCAATTTGAAGCGCCTTATCTTCTTCAATGGTGATCCATTTTAAGAAATTCACGCGCATCTGCCATTTACGATTGAAGAATCCTTCGTTGATGAATTCTGCCATGCTCGGATTGATACGAAGATGCAGTCGGAATTCTCCGCCCCCTTCACTCCGATAACGGCGAAGCCATCGTTCGATATTGCTCATGATCGTTGTTTTGGATTGGATCATTCCTGAACCGCCGCACACCGGGCACGGTTCCATAAAACTATGGATGACACTTTGCCGTGCACGCTGGCGCGTGATCTGCATTAAACAGAAATCGGTCAACGGAAGGATCGTATGTTTCGAGCGATCCCGCTTGAACTCTTTCTTCATCTCATCGTACACTTTTTTCTTGTTACGGTCATCAAGCATATCGATAAAATCGATGACAATAATTCCGCCGAGATCACGAAGACGAATTTGACGTGATAATTCACGGGCAGCTTCAAGATTAGTTTTTAGAGAATTCTCTTCTTGTTCTTTGCTTGCTGCATATCGTCCGCTGTTCACATCGATCACAACCATCGCTTCGGTCTGTTCAACAATGATATATCCGCCGTGCTTCAGCCAGACTTTGCGGGCAAGGAGTGTAGCGATCTCTTTCTCTATGCCGAACGAATCAAACAGCGGTTCGCGTTTTCCGTAAAACTCAACACGGTCTGCCATTTCAGGAGAGAAAACTTTTACATACGATTTTATCTCTTTGAACAGCTTCTTATCATCGGTTACGACCCGTTCTACTTGTTCGCTGAAAAGATCACGAATCACGCTGGACGTTGTCGCCATATCTTTGTAGATCAATGACGGCTGTTGTTCCTCTTTCGCACTCTTCTCAATTTCTCTCCATGAGGCAAGCAACGATTCCAAATCGTTCAGGAATAATTTTTCATCCTGATTCTCGGCATTGGTACGAACAATAACACCGAATCCGGCGGGAAGAATACTCCTCACTAACCGGCGCAATCGGCGACGTTCACGGAAACTACTGATCTTTTTGGAAATACCGACCTTGCCATCGAACGGCAGGAGAACTAAGAATCGTCCCGGAAGCGAGACTTGCGAAGTAACACGAACACCTTTTTTTGCAACAGGTTCCTTCGTTACTTGAACAATGATCTCCTGACCTTTTGTTATGGTAACAGCTCGTCGTTTTTCTTCCCGTTGCTTTTTTTCAGGTTTTGGTTTCTTAACTGCNNTCCAGCATTGCATTATATTCATCCTGAACATCGCTGATATCGGAAAAATGGAGGAATGCATCTTGCTGCAAACCAATATCGATAAACGCCGCCTGAATACCAGGCATCACTTTGGCAACTTTACCAAAGTAAATATCACCCATCATACGTTCTTTTTCAGGAGTCTCTACAAATAACTCCGCCAATCGGGCGTCTTCAGTGATCGCGATTCGGATCTCGTTACCGACGGAGTTAATTAATATTTCTTTTTTCATCTATAACAACAGCCTTTCACATCATCAGACAAGTTCATTTTCACTTATCGAATTACTTAAATTAAATATGTACCCATTATTGGGATTTACACTTGTTTTCCTCCAGCACTGCATAACGTAATAGCGCTAACATTGCGTAACTATTACTACTTTTTCCTCACAAATTGAATAAATTTACGAAAATATAGCTTGGTGTGCAAGGTAAGTTTGGAAGAGCAGAGGGGAAAAAAATTCTTAAGGATTTTGATCTGATTAACAACGTCAGGAAGACTTTTCAGGAGCCAGCCGATGAAAAACAGGAACAAGAGTGTAGTATAGAGCTATTGCAATGAGGGGTGCCGTAAGAGACCATGCTACTATTGCACGAACATTGGTCAGCCATAACGAACTGATTGCGCCGATCATATCCGTTTGAAGCATGGTGAATATTTGGACGAGATCGAGAGGAATTGGAGTCTGGTTAAAGAGAAACTCGCCGGCACGTATGAATGGAATAAACAACAATAATTGCAATGGATATGTGAAATAATTGATCAATTGAATTGCCGGCATATTCAACCGAAAAAGTATAGCTGCTGCCGTACAAAGTAATGTTGTCGATCCGAGCACCGGAAATGTTCCCAGTAATAAACCAAGTGCAACACTCAACGCTAATTTTTCGGGAGAAAGTCCTTGCTTCAAAAAATTGAGTAACGGGGTCAGCAATGCCCGATCTAAAAATTTCCCTATTTGACTATCTTTCCACACCATAACACTTTTTCCATAATTTCTATTAACGATCTAATCGTTTGATCAGTCCAGTTTTACCTTTGTAGAATCTTCAAAATGACTCTTACTAAATAATCAATTTTTCGTCAAAAAGGAAACTCTTCTTTGGCAATAAGATTGCAGTATAGTTCGTCAGCAATGGACATATTCTTATGGAAAGGAATACACTGATGAACGCAACATTTTTTAACCCGACAAACCCAATATATTCCGT
>DMPG01000053.1 GCA_003456055.1 Bacteroidota bacterium
ATTTTTCACAGGGCAAATTAAAACAGATAACGCTAAATCGTAAACTGATCGTTGTTGGCGTAGAATAATTATATTTGCTTAGGACAGAATATGAAAAAAATATCTCTTTGTGTTCTTGTATTACTGGTATCAACATTATCATTTTCTCAAATCCCGACATGGTTTTCAACACACAACCATCCAAAATATCCCACAACTGAATACATCATTGGTGTGGGAACCGGAGGAGGGGCAACCGGTGCAGAATCTGCAAAGAAAGCCGCACTCGCCGATATTGTTTCACAGCTTCGAGTGCAGATACAATCGGAGGTCCGTTCGGTAACACAGAATTTTTCAGTGAACGATGATGAACAGATCTATTCCGATTTCAAACGACAATCGCGGACAGTCGTGAGTGATGAAATCACCGGTGCGGATGTCATTGAAACGGTTGTTGATGAATCCNNCTCATTGAAACGGTTGTTGACGAATTGTCTTCCACAACATATGCATTGGTCGTGTTGAATCGGGATAAATACAGCGAAGGATTACGGACAGAACTTGAAAGCGGGTGGAAACAAGCTGCCGACCTGCGATTAGGCGCAAAAGATTTTGCATCAAAAGGTAAACTAAACGAAGCTGTCCAAAGCATCAATCAAATAAAACAAGTTATCACACCGTTGTTTGCCAAACAGGTGCTCCATAATGCAGCAGCTCGTTCGCCATTCTCATTTCCGTCAACATTCAATCCGGCGGCATTGCAGCAGGATATCCGAACGATTCTTTCACAGATCAAGATCGTTAAAAAAAGCGGTGATAAACAAAAAGGGAAGATCGGAGAGAAATTTTCCCAGCCATTTAGTGTAGCGGTTACTGTGAACGGAGTTCCTTGTTCCGGTGTGACCGTTGTATTTCTTCTTGATGAAAGGATTAAACTTAATGATGTAGTGANNAAAACGGTTTGGCTTCGTTTATGTCCAGTGTACGAAACGGGAAATATTTGAAGGCAAAAGTATCCGTTGCCGGTATCGGAAGAGAGTTTGATGAAAATCTTAATCAATCTTCAGTACTATTCTCGTGGACAGTGCAATTGTCCGACAAAGCTTTTTCGATCACGGTCAATTCAAAGAACAAAAGAATAGCTGAAAATATCCAATCAAAACTTTCCACTGCTGTTTCTCAGATCGGCTATAAAGTTGTCACAATGTCCAACAATTCAATTATTGTGGAAATCAGCGCCAGTGGATTAAATAAAATCGAAGGGATGGCGGGAACATTATATAATCTTACTCTTGAAGCAACGGTGAATTTGAAAGAGAATACATCCAATTCAANNTAAATTCACAGCCAAAGGTGTTGGAAAATCGGAAGAAGAGGCATTGGAGAAAGCAGCGACTGCGATAAAGATCGATCAGCAAGAACTTTCTGAGCTGCTGCAGAAATAAAGCATCATCGACTTGCAAAGGGTAATTACTTCTCCTTTGCAAGTCTTATCTCCATCTAAAGGAAACCTTCACTTGGAATTACTGAACAAATAATCTTTTATTAAAATCATCGAATTAAACTTATACTTCAACAACCCTCCGCTATTTCCCAATAGCAAATATCGCATCTTCTCGTTTATCTTCCGATAAGAAAATTGTGGACAGTTTTGTCACAAGAAAAATATTTGAGATATTCTTGTTCAAGTTGCACAAAACTAATTTTCCTTGACGCTGTTTGTAGGAATTATGGGCAACGGTCAATATGCCAATCGCTGATGAATTAAGATAGGAAACATCTGCGAGATCAACGATCAGCTTCAAATTTCCTTTCTCTAGCAATGCATTAATAGCATTCTTCAATTCATCGGTTTCAGTTCCGCCGATCAACGATCCTTTTGGTTCAAGAATTACCACATTTCCATCGCCCGTTGTAGATGATTTGATACTCATACTGTATTCCTCCGTATGTATTGTTGATTTTTGCAACACTATTTGTTCCTTAAAGATATTCAAACTAAATGAGAAAGCAAATAAATAAATTCAGACATAATTGTCTTTGATTATAATTGGATAAACAGTAATTTTGAAGATATAATTTTTGGCAAACCCTATGACTGATAAACAAATACCTCCGCAATCACAAGATTCACTACAGGATGAAGTACGAAGACTGCGTCGTGCGGTGGAAGAGTTATCTATTCTGAATGACATTGCAAGAGCAATCAGTGCATCGCTGAATGCAGAAGAGATCATGCAGACATTGATCAGAAAATCCATCCGTGCTGTGAACGCAGAGCAAGGTGTGATCACGTTGGTGGAAGAGGAACAGAAATCGATGAAGACGCTGATCCGTACTATGGTCAGTTCTGCGGGGGCACCGGCATTTCACATGCATCAAGCATTGATCGGTTGGATGCATCTGAATAAAAAACCGTTGAGTGTTGAAGATCCGGTGAACGATGCACGATTTAGAGGCGTGCAGTGGGACAGCAATATCAAAACATTATTATGCGTACCGATGATCGTAAAATCGGAATTGCGCGGCGTTCTGACTGTCTATAATAAAAAAGATGGCCAGCCATTCAATACGGAAGACCAGAGACTCCTTGCAATTATTTCAGCACAATCTGCACAAGTTGTTGAAAATGCACGATTGATCGAAGAAGAGAAATTATATATCAAGATGCAGCAAGAGGTCGGACTTGCAGCGAAAATTCAAATGGATCTTTTGCCGCGTAGTAATCCCGGTCTTCAAGGGTATGATATTTTTGCGCGGACAATAGCGGCTCAATCGATCGGTGGAGATTATTTTGATTTCATTTCGAAGAGTGACGGAAGAATGGCTCTCTGTCTTGGAGATGTTTCGGGAAAAGGATTGCCCGCTTCGTTGTTGATGGCAAATCTGCAGGCAACACTGCGCGGACAAACATTGGTTTCGCAGCAACCGTCTGAATGTCTTCTTCGCTCCAATAAATTATTGTTTGAAAGTACCAGTCCGGAAAAGTTCGCGACATTATTTTACGGTGTGCTTGATACCAAACTTCACTGCATGCATTATTCCAATGCAGGTCATGATTGGCCAATACTGATCGGGAAAAATAATTCGATTCAACGGTTGAAGACCGGCGGACTCATGCTTGGCTTGATACAACAAGCCGAATATGAAGACGAAGAAATTCCGATACAGCTTGGAGACGTATTGGTGATCCAATCGGACGGTGTGAGTGAAGCGATGAATAGTAATAATCAACAGTTTAGTGAGGAGCGGCTGCAGGCACTTATTCTTGAACATAAAGAGAGAACGGCTGAAGAAATTATTGATACCGTCGTAAAAGAAGTGCGAAAACATGCCGGTGCTCATCCGCAATCGGATGATATTACTATCATGGTGATCAAACGAATAGAATAAAAATTTAATGTTTTTCTAAAAAGATGGACCCTATGTCTATGGTGGAGTCCATTTAGAAGTTTAAAGGAGGACCGTATGTTTTTGAGAATGGTGACCCATACTGTGCGAAGCGAAGAATCGGAGAGGATGGCCGAAACGTATCATCGATCAGTAATATCAAATCTTCGCACGACCAAAGGATGTGTATTTGCATCGCTCCTTCAAAACACCATCAATCCTCAGGAATGTATTTCGTTAACATTGTGGGATTCTCAAAAAGAATCGTTCGAATATGAAGAAAGCGGTTTGTATAAACAATTAGTTGATTCCCTTCGTCCATTCTTTGTTGTGTCAGACGAATACACGTTAACATTATCTGAGGATCTTTCGCTTGAATATACACCGATTCAAGTAGAACCGACGGTTGAACGGTTCAATAATTCCGTTACCGGATCAGAAAATATCAGCAGACTTAAGGCAAATCCATTTGCAGTACAGATCCTTACCCTTACCGTGCAGGAAGATCAGATACCAACATTTGAAAGCATTTTTTCCTCAGACATACATCCAAAATATAAGACACACAAAGGGTTCATTGACCTAATACTATTACGGCAAAAACGCGAATATCACATCATTTCATTCTGGGATGAAACGGTTGATATTCAATCGACTTCAGGGATCCATTCGATCAATGAATTATTAACATCCATCTATAAGATCCTTCCCTCATTTATCCGATGGAAAGTTTCTCACGCGAGTGCAGTCCATACTTCTGCCTCCAGCGAAGATATAAAAGCAACGGTTCATCGCTGCCTTGTTGCAGAATGGTTCACACAATAGCATTGATATAGTATTGGATAATCATTGTAATTCTTACGCTTTGAGAACAAAAAAAACTCCATCAAATTAATTGGAAAAAAAATGATTGGTACAACGATTTTACACTACGACATTGTAGAACAACTTGGCGAGGGGGGAATGGGTGTTGTCTACAAAGCCAAAGATACCAAACTGGATCGGTATGTTGCATTGAAATTCCTCACAAAGAATGTCGGATCTTCGGATTCCGACCGGCAGCGATTCATGCAGGAAGCGAAAGCAGCAGCTACGCTCAACCATCCGAATATTTGCACGATCTACGATGTTGCTGAACATGAAGGACAATTGTTTATTGCGATGGAATTTATTGACGGAGAGACGCTTCGTGATAGAAAAAATAATATTTCGTTCAAACAATCCATTGATATCGGTATTCAGATTGCCGAAGCATTGGCTGCCGCTCATGAAAAAGGGATCGTCCATCGTGATATCAAGCCGGAAAACGTGATGATGCGGAAGGATGGGTTGGTGCAGATCATGGATTTTGGTCTTGCAAAACTGCAGGGTGTTTCACGGTTGACACGAGAAGGAAATACCGTCGGGACAATGGGATATATGTCTCCGGAACAGGTGCAGGGATTCAATGTCGATCATCGGACGGATATATTTTCATTTGGTGTTCTATTATACGAGTTGATCTCCGGTCAATCACCGTTCAAAGGAATGCACGAGACAGCAATCATTTATGAGATTGTCAATGTTGATGCTGAGCCGATATCCATTCTAAAACCTGATTTACCTCCCGATCTCGACGCGATCATATTGGAGTGTCTGGCGAAAGAACCGGATGAACGATATCAATCGGCAAAAGAGATTGTAAAGGATCTTCGCAAACTGAAACGTGAATCGAGCCGGCAAACTGCGAGCAGAATTCTTGCTGTTCGGAAAAGTCA
>DMPG01000056.1:0-9041 GCA_003456055.1 Bacteroidota bacterium
AACGTAACTATTAAAAATCCGGCATCATCGAGAATAACATCGCGCACGTAATTACCCAACGAAGCAACTAATTCAAGCGGTGTGGTTAACGTATCATTGTTACCAATATTAGCTCTCCAAACAACCGTATCTGCAGCAATATATAATTTTAAATTTGCCCCTTCGCCCGCAGCAAAAACTCCTCGTGGAGCTGTAATATTTCTGAAAATAATTTTAGGGGACGCAGAGTCATTATCCAGTCGAGTTACAAAATTCCCGCCATTACTCACCTGGTATACACGCCCTTTGCTATCCAGTGCAGTTGTCCACGGAGCAGTTGATCCCCAATTGAATGTTCCACCATTTGATGTACCAAGTGAATTCGATAAACTCGGATGACCCGAGTCAGTCCCCGCAAAAGAACCATCCGGATTATACCGAAGAGCTCCAGTTTTATAACCGCCCGTACCTCCATCAGAGTTGCTAGCATACCAATATCCAAATCCTTTGGTGTTCATGTTATTATTGATATCAACACCGCGTGTGAATATTCCGGTGGAGATATCACCGATTGGTGACGTTTGTTGGAAATAAAATGAAGTATATTGTACATTCGAGTAAACCAATCCTGTGGTTGTAATGGTTACATAATATTTTGAACCAACTTCTGAACCTGTTCCATCCCACGTAACAGAATTAGGATTCGAGAGTCGTCCCTGATTGGATGCATTAATTGTTGCAACAACAGCCTTGGTACTTGCATTCATCACTTTCACAACTACTGCGGTTGCAGTATCATTAAGATAATACCAAATCTTTACTCCGGTTCCGTCATTCAATTTGCCATCAAATGGACTACCGTTAGGATTTGTAATTGCTGTTCTCGAGGCAAATACATCTGCAAACATAACGCCACACAATATCATCAACGGTAAAGCAAACAGAGAAACAAGTTTCTTCATGCAACCTCCCTTTATAGATTTTTGTGATTTACTTATTGAATATTGATTCCAAATCAGACTATCAAGTCCCTTTAAGAGAATATAGTCTGTTTGAATAATAGACGCAATAAAAAATGAATCCATAAATGATAAAAATCAGCCAAAATCGGACTAATGCACTACCATAATTGCAATTTGATGATAAAATTTACTATATAAGTTTAAAAAAATGGTCTCTTGGGATTTCGGACATAATTTCGTATTTTTATTCACATTTTTGAATCCCGAATTGTCGGGATTTTTTTCAATTTTGAACAGATAAAGGAGTTTTTGTAGTGGAAGTAACAATAAAAAGTAATACTGACTGCGAACAAGAGATGCTTATTACAATGTCGCAGGAAGAATTAGCACCTCATTTTGAGAAGGCATATCGTGAAGCAGCACCGGCATTAGAGATCAAAGGTTTTCGCAAAGGGAAGGTGCCGATGCACATGATCAAAAAAATGTTTGGAGCCAGCATTGAATATCAGGCTGTTGAAGATATTTCCAACGATATTTTCAGAAAAGAAATTGAATCTCGCGATATCAATCCTATAGGAACACCAACCATTGTAAAATTGGATTTCAAACCCGGTACACCATTGACCTATGCGATCAAATATGAAGTGCGTCCAACATTTGAACTAAAAGACTATTCTGGACTTACAATCGAAAAATATATTCACAACTCGAACGATACCGAGCTCAACAACGAGATCGAACGATTGCAGCAGACAAATTCCACGCTGGAAGAAGCGCAAGCGATAGACGATGACAATTATGTAGCTACGGTGGACATGGTGGATTTTGATGAGAAAGGAACAATTCTATCTTCTTCCAAACGCGAAGGGATGCGGATCTATCTAAAAGAAAAATCAACTGAAAAAGAGATCAAAGAAGCATTGCGGGGATTATCCATTGGAGATGTGAAAGAGGTGAAATTTACCCATCAACATGGCGATCATTCACACAATGTTCATCTTCAATTAACGGTGAAGAAAATCGAAAAAGTCATTCTTCCCGCAGTTGATGATGCCCTTGCCCAAAAAATAAGCAATGGTAAATTCCAAACGATCGAAGAATTGAAACTGAATATCAAAAAAGATCTCGAAGATTTCTGGAAAGAACGAAGCGATCGACGATTTGAGAACGATCTCCTTTCCGAAATTGTGAAGCAGTATGATTTTACCATTCCTGAATCGTTGATACAGAATGTTACCGATACGTTCATAGACGACGCAAAGAATCAGCAGCCAAACAAACAACTGCCGAAGAATTTCAATGAAAAGCAGTACCGCGAACAATCCCGAGAAACGGCTATCTGGCAGTCCAAATGGCTCTTGATCAAAGAACAGTTCATTACAAAAGAGAAGATTGAAATTGCTGATGCTGAGATCGAAAAGATCGCGGAAGAAGAATCTGCAAAACTCAATATCGACAAAGAACGTTTGGTGAATTTCTATAAAAGTTCAGATAATGCGTTGGAACGACTGAAATACAACCGTCTGATTGACATTTTGAAACAAAATGTTAAGATTACGGAAGTCGTTACCGACGATTACAGTAAATTTGCTGTCCAGAAATAAAAAAGGCAATTTTCTGACGATTGATACGTCTAATTGTCTGACAGTTAATTTACCACATTTAAGGAGTGTTATGATTTTCGAAAGAACAATACAAACAAAACCGTACGAACTATACAATCAACTCGTTCCAATGGTTGTTGAACAAACAAGCCGCGGCGAACGCGCGTATGATATTTTTTCCCGCTTACTAAAAGAACGCATCGTATTCATCGGAACGGCGATTGATGATTATATTGCTTCACTTGCTATCGCTCAAATGCTTCATCTTGAAGCTGAAGATCCGGAAAAAGATATCTCCATCTATATCAATTCCCCCGGTGGTTCAGTCACTGCGGGACTTGCTATTTACGATACAATGCAGTTAATTCGTCCTCAGGTAGCAACGATCTGTGTTGGAATGGCAGCAAGTATGGGAGCAATTCTTTTGCTTGCCGGAGAAAAAGGAAAACGCCAGGCACTTCCAAACTCGCGGATAATGATCCATCAGCCGTGGGGAGGAGTTCAGGGAACAGCTTCCGATATCAGCATACAGGCAGAAGAAATCTTAAAGACAAAAAAACGTCTTAACGAAATCATCGCGCAGCATACTGGTAAACAAGTTCACGAAGTTGAGAAAGATACAGACCGGGATAATTATATGTCTGCAGAGCAGGCACGTGAATACGGACTTATTGATAAAGTGCTTGCAAAACGAGCTGCAACCGATACAAAAAAAGAAAAGTAATCTATGAGTAAGCAAAAAAGTGAAGACAAAGTTCGTTGTTCATTCTGCGGACGACGACCGGAAGAAGTGACCAGCATTATTGCAGGACCGGATGTCTATATCTGCGATATGTGTGTTTCCACTTCCATGGATATCATCCGCACCAATTTGTCTTCCGCCCGAACAAAAAAGATCAAGAACAAAGGTTTGCTTACACCAGTACAGATAAAATCTGCGTTGGATGAATATGTGATCGGTCAGGATCAGGCGAAAAAAACATTGGCTGTTGCAGTATACAATCATTACAAAAGGATTGATACACAGGAAATATTCCATGATCCGGAAAATGTAGAAATTGAAAAAAGCAACGTAATGCTTATCGGCACCACCGGAACAGGAAAGACTTTACTCGCACAGACATTGGCGCGGATTCTTGATGTTCCTTTTGCCATTGCCGATGCAACAACATTGACCGAAGCCGGTTATGTCGGCGATGATGTTGAAACCATTCTAGTTCATCTGTTACAAAATGCAGAATACAATGTTGAGCGTGCCGAACGCGGAATTGTTTATGTTGACGAAATTGACAAGATCGCACGAAAGAGCGACAGCGCTTCGATTACGCGTGATGTTTCCGGTGAAGGTGTTCAGCAGGCATTGCTTAAAATTTTGGAAGGAACTGTTGCCGGAGTACCGCCAAAAGGTGGACGAAAACATCCTGAACAGAGTCTTATCAATATCAACACAAAGAATATTCTGTTTATTTGTGGCGGTGCGTTTGAAGGATTAGAGAAAATAATTTCTCGCAGGGTTCACAAAAATGCAATCGGTTTTGGTGCAGATATTAAGAGCAATAAAGAAAAAGCCGGAGACGCATATCTGCAATTAGCAGAACCGGATGATCTCTTAAAATTTGGATTGATCCCGGAATTCATCGGACGCCTCCCTGTCTTAACAACACTTCATTCGCTGGATGAAAAAGCGTTGATGAACATTTTAACAGAACCGCGCAATGCCATCGTTAAGCAGTTCAAAAAATTGTTCAAGTATGAAGGGGTCGAACTCGATTTTGAAGAAGCTGCATTACATCAGATCGTAACTAAAGCAATTGCGCGAGGAACCGGGGCGCGCGCGCTTCGTTCGGTGGTGGAAGATATCATGCGGGACATTATGTATGAACTTCCATCAAAATCCAATGTGACAAAATGCGTCATTACAAAGGAAACGGTTGAGAAGAAAAAAGAACCGATCTATGTTTTGGAAGAGCGAAAATCGGCGTAGAGCACTCACGCAAAGGCGCTAAGACGCAAAGAGTTAGAAATACTAATCCCGCCTTTAAGGCGGGATTAGTATTTTAAGGGGAGATTAAAATTATTTCAAGAGAATCATTTTTTTCACCTCAACAAATCTTCCCGCCTGCCCGCCGTCTTTTTGGAGGGCGATCAGTTTGTAAAAATATATTCCGGACGAAACATAATTCGCGTTCCACTTCACTTCCTTCCATCCCGCAGATTGTTCTTCGTTCACGAGTGTTACGATCTCTCCCAAGCAGATCGTATACGCAGAGTTTTACGTTTGCCGATGGCAGAAATTTAATTAAGATTCTGTCACTGCTTTGTAAATTCGGCGTTAAAAATTGCACCAGATTGAATACCCCAATGCAGTTTCAGAATGTTTCCTTCAATGACATAGTCGTATACTATTGTACCATTTTCACCGGTAGGTCCTTTTAGAATCATTGTTAGTTGAGTTCCCGATGTACTGCACGTACCTGGCATTGTTATTAACTGACCGCTTATGTTTGTGGTTTGCTGAATCGATCCATCATTTTCTATCTTAAATGTCCAGACTAATCCCATTGAATCGAGTTGACTTTCTGTGAGAGTTTCGGACATCCCCTGATATTCAGAAATCATTTTTGTTATTTTCCAATTGCCAGCCAATGGATTGGTACTTTGTGGTTCTGCCGGATTATTTTCTTTGCTGCATCTCCATAGTAGAAGAGGAAAAAAGAAAGCAAATAATACAACTACTTTGAATACTCTTAAGAGTCCCATAGTGTCCTCCTTTTTTTGAAAAGAAAGCATCATATTAATTTAAAACTCACCATCATTGCTATGATGCCTCTTTACATTATTGTTTTAGATATTCAAAATACTTTAAACCTTCGGTATCCTATACTTACCAACCTTGTGCTGATCAAAATATCGGTGGAATCGTTTATCCCGCTAATGATCGGTGTTTTGAACGATGCTCACGGATCGACATGATCCCGGCACCGATGGTACCAACTAACAGACCAGACGGACAAACCAGAATGGCAATAAGAAAGCATACAACACCGGTAACATTGAGCATACCATAAACAATACTTGTTTCGCCTATCACCGAGGCAATTCCTTCAAACACGTTATGAAGGATTGCAAACAAAATAAATCCTATTCCTGATGCGTAGATGAGATATCGGTACTGCTTGGAGGTTCTCCAGGGATGGACGAATACGAAAACCAAAGCAATGGCAGAAAGATACGCGAAGGCTATTCCAGGCGGATTGTCGTCGATGCCGATACGAGAAGCATTATAAGCAAGTACGATGCAAACAGAAAGGAGTAATAATGAAATAACTCCGTTACGAGGTATCCAAAGTACTTTTAACATATCAACCTCCTAGGTATTTTCATTACTGCTATTTACGCAGAGAGTGAATATGATTTTTTGAAAAGAACCAGTAAAATAAAAACAAAAGTGCCGCACCGATAGAATTACATGGTTTTATAAAAATTCATGAGATTGAACAGTGAACACATTAGTGGCACAGTGCATTATCCAAATCATTGAATCTCAACTAATTTGTACAAAACATCGGCAGAAACAGTTTCGATCTCAACCTCCTCTCCAACTCGCCGCAACTGGAATTGACGGAGGAACACTTTTACCTGAAGATCATTTGAAGTAAAGGAGATTGTCATTTTTTCCGGCGGAACGTTATCGATCCCTTCGTTGTCATACTCTTTAATAAGATTCGTTGCAAACGCATGAAGAAGAACGGTAGCAGGCATGCCCTCCTTCCTCATCCTGATAAACATCGTATCCAAAGCATCTGTAAATTCTATTCCCACATTTTCGTCCATAAACTCCTTCTTTGCCGAATTTCGAACCACAAACTGAAGCCGCAATAGCCGGTCATATCCCCGAACGTCGATCGATGCTCCCTGATCTATGCCAAAATTGGGAAAACTTGACCTCCCCATCGGCCGTATTCTAATGAATTGTACACCCATAAGTGCTGTAACATCCGCCGGTTCTTTTAACGCCCAGGAGTTTCCCGCAGAGTCGGCTTGCAGACTGACCGAGAACCATGGTTGAATTCCTCCATACCCGTGGTTGATAAAAAGATATTCGACGATTGAACTTATATTCTTGGCTGCCTGCCGGGAAACCGGAGTTGTCGAACGGTGAACTTTGCCGTCGGTTAGTATCGAGTGTTGAATCAGTATATCGCTTAAACGGGTACGCTGACTCATTTCAGAGACTGCGAATATGTTCCACGGACCGAGACCGAACAGCAGAGCCGCTGCACCCAGTGTCGCAGGATAAAATTTTATTGGAAGATTTTTTCTTACTAAAAGAAGGAAGATCGTCACGATCAACCATCCGGCAAGGATAACGGCAATGTATCGTCCCTCGGTTACGCCGTATTCGGAAATTCTCCGATACAGTGATATCGGAAGTATGATGAGGAGCGGAATCATAGTGACAGGGAACCATCGAACAACTGCTTTAATCCACCCTGCTGATTCACGGTTCCGAAGAGGATCAACCAAAACAACTGCAATCAATCCTGCCGTTGCATACCCAAAGATCAGCCTGCTGATCCACCCTTCGGACCATTGCCATGAAAGAAGAATCTTTCCGACATAAGCATAAATGATGATTATGTAGATAGCTAGCAACGGAAATAAAACGTATTGCACGAGGATCTTAAAACTTTTTGGATATTCATGATCATCGGCGTATCTGTCAAATCGTTCAGGGATCCCAGCCAGAAAAAGCCATGTAGTAAAAATGCCGGTGATCAGAACCCATAGTTCGAAATACCTTTTTCCGGGCACATCAATACCAAATAGATTGTCGAGCGCTACAAGTGCCAGTGTTAGACCGAAGTACAATATATTGGAATACAGAATTGCTCCAAGTATACGAAAGAGAAGGGTTTTGTTATAGTTCCATTGAGCCGTACCGCCGCCTGCGTCGATAAATGGCACGATCGAAACAAAAAAGTGTGCGGCGAGTGCAAAAAGTAATAACCGCGATACTTGATATTCCGATCCAGAAGAAAGAACGGATGGTACAGTCAATGCGTATCCAATGAGAACAATGATTCCCACGACCTGTGCACCGAGTTTTGGAACGACTTTCCATTCATTGCGTTCGGCCACCATAGCGATACCGAACAACCATGGTATACCAAGTGCCGATGCAAAGAGGAGTTTGAACAATATCGTCGGTCCCGGGACTCCTTCATATTCGATGAGTAAAATCGCAGATACCGTACCAAGAACTGCGCTACCAATTACCAGTGGGAATCGTTCTAGTGTTCTCACAATGCCATTAATGATGGCATCAAAAGATGGTATTTTCATATTGATCTCCGAATGGTTAAGGTTGATGCGACAAAAAGTTAAATCCCAACACCTACATGAAATCCATAAAAGTCTTTACGGTCACCATTTAGGTTGGTTATTTGCTTATAATAGCCGATCCCAACATTAAACAAAAAGGATAGACTTGTTCGTATTTCTGCTCCAATAAAAGTGCTCTTGGTAGTAATTGATAGTGGATTTCCCCATGTGCGTAGGAGTACGAGGCGGGCTTCACTGAAAATCCCAAAATCCTGCATTGATTTGGGGGAATATATGCCTTGATAACCAATCCCGAGGCGCCCGCCCGTAATACCGGGGCTTAGCGAAATGCTGAGATTGTGCAGCCATGTTTTATTATCACGGTCTGTCTGGAACATATGTACGTACCGCGAGGTGATCGACCAACGGTCCGGAGATCCCCATTCGATAGAAGTGATGGGTAAAATGACGTCCTGGTCGCTGAGTTGAAACATTCCCCGCCCGCCACCAGGTTTCTTTTGCTTTGTGCTTTGTTCTGATTCCTGGCTCCAAACCGGATGGGCGAAAAAAAACAAAAGGAAAACGGTATAAGGCACATTTAGGATATGTCGTAATTTCATGATTCCTCCTTGCCACTGTAACGATTACAGATATAGGATAAATATGTCTTGAATTAATTTGGGTTTGATTATCCGGCTGTGCCGGTGGATGGAAAGGGGGAAGATATTTGTGAGGAACCGGGCGTAAGATCCCAGAATCCAATTCGCGGCAGAAGCCGACGAATTTTTGCTACTTGTTTGATGCAAACGTACGTGGAATTAGCATTGTAGTCAAGTGGAAATATTTCAACTATCAACCACAATTACCATCTTTGATGAGAAAATTCATCCACTATCTTGATGAAAACCCCGATGCTTGCGTTGCACAGTATATAGTAATGCCAAACGTCTCCTCTTGTTGTTAAAATTAAGATGCCGATTCGGTGATACCATGACTCTTCCCAAAGGGACGGCTTCGCCGGAGTCACGGCATCACTATTTATTTTAAATTATTCACCGCCAATCCTGCTTTACAACTGCGGAATCTCAATCAAATGACTTTGTCATTTCATCAGCATCATTTTATTTGTCTCGAAAAAATTGTTCGCTTGTATTTTATAAAAATAAATTCC
>DMPG01000056.1:9067-11761 GCA_003456055.1 Bacteroidota bacterium
ATCTCTCTGCCGAGAAGGTCGTAGATCGTCAGTTTCACTTTTGCGCTGTGGGGCAGAGCATACCGGATGGTTGTGGAGGGATTGAAGGGGTTGGGGTAGTTTTGACTTAATTCAAAATTCGTGGGAACTGTATTTCTGAATTCTTTGACAGGTGTTGGTATTTGCACATATTTAATGATAGTGAAATAGGAGCGATCGCTGTATTGGTCATACGTATCACTCGTACCAGCGACATAAACACTTCCTGCATTATCGAGACGGATACCAATTGGATATGAATATGAATACGATCCATTATCCAATGAATACTTTACTGACCAAACTACGGTGCCAGTACTACTATATTTCACAGTATTAAAGCCATTGCCACTCTGACTGACATAAATATTATACATTGAATCAACGGCAAGCGATGTTCCTCCCTGTGAATGAGCCCAGAGTTGTTTCGCATCGTTAGAATATTTAATTGTTGAGTTATATCCTGTGACAATCACATTCCCACTGTCATCAAAAGCTATTGCATTGCCAGAATTATATGAATTGTCCGGAGCTTTATAATTCACCGCCCAAATGCTGTCCCCTGAGGATGAATATTTTATTGTTACACACTCACTCGTATCACCGTCATAAGATATACCAGTTACATAAATGTTTTCGAGATGATCAATTGCAAGTGCATTTGCACTTTCATTTCTTCCGTTTGGTTTGTACTTCATTTTCATCCATTCAATGTTCCCTGACGAATTACATTTAATGGTTGCCATTTTATTCTTGTCTCCAGTAGAGCTACATGTTCCGGATAGATAAATGCTGCCGGTGGCAGCAATAGCGATGGCGGCAGGGTCTATATGTTCGTCGAATCTTTTCACCCATGATATCTCACCGTGAGGAGTGTATTTGATGATAAGAAGATCATCGGTTCTGTATACATCCCTATAGCAGCCAGTTATATATACATTTTCGAATTCATCAACTGCAATAGCCCGAGGAGAGAGATCACCCGCACCGTTTCCGATATATTTTCGAGTCCACACTGTGTCACCTTTTGACGTGTACTTGATTGTCGTAATTCGAGACAGGATTGGATACCCATTACGTGTTGAATCATAATCTATCCCTGTGACATACAGATTGCCATTTTTTGATATAAGTGATGTCGCTGCTGCATTATTACCTTGTTGATCAGAATAAATTTTTGTCCACTGAAGATTACCCAAAGCATTTACCTTCACTGAATAATAAGAACCTAATATTGAACCATATCGACCAAGACTCCAAAAACCATCATTTCCTGCAGCATAAGCGTTGCCCATATCATCGAGGTCGAATGCGTGCATACATGACCTATTAGTAGTTTTTTGAAATAGGCGCGACCATAGTGAATCTCCATCGTTCGTATATTTTATTGTACAATAAACACCTGGACCTCCGCCGTCAAATGTGTTCGGTGCTATTGTCCATGCTGTGCCCACAACATTGATATTTCCTTTGGTATCGAAGGTCAGAGATGAAATATCCGAATAGTCCATTTTTGAAAAGACTAAATCCTTGCTCCATAAAGAATCGCCGTTGATATCATATTTTGTAAGAAGAGCTCCCCACGTTTGTTCTGAATCAAAATATTTTTCACCACATACAAAGACAGATCCATCAGTGGTCATCGCATATGCTTGCGGCCATGAAAGTTCAATTGATGTATTCCAAAGAATGATACCATTGGTATCACATTTCGTCAGCTTATTGTAATTCAGCAAATAGAAATTGGAATTCGAATCAAAGCCACCATTTCTTCCACCGAACGCTCCTGTCCATTGTTGTGTGCCGTCGCTGTTGTATTTAATAGTAATGGGTTCATTGATGCTGTTCGTTAAACCAATAGAACCGCTTACGTACACATTCCCTTTTTTATCAAGAAAAATTGAAGATGCATAATCAGATTTATCAGCCGGACCATTAATTTTTTTTATCCACACAACTTCTCCTGACGGACTATATTTGATGGTGGCAATATCTGTATTTCCGAGAGAGCCCTCACTGTTTCCCGTTACATAGGTATTACCCTGTGCGTCGACTGCCATTGAGGTTGATTCATTGAAGCTGCCCATTGGTGTGGGATAGTACCGTACCCACAACGTATCGCCATTTGAATTATATTTAATTGTTACATACTCAGAATACTTGAATATTGCGTGCTGGAGAGTTCCGCCAACAAAAATATTCCCCATGCTATCGGTGGCAATGGTATGAGAAGAAAGATGAGCATATTCAACAGCATTGAAAGTGCGGCGCCATAGTATATTGCCAGCAGAGTTGTATTTGATAAATTCGAATCGTGTATCACCTGAAGAATAACTTTCCCCTGCCAAATAGACATTACCTATATTATCGAGAACAATAGAAGAAGGATATTGTGGACATTCCGTTATCCATTTTTGTTCACCATTGGCATCATATTTTATCAAACCTGCTGTTCCTGCAACATAGATACTGCCAAATGAATCTGTAATAGCGGCATTGGCTTCTGACCATACAGGAGCAAGACCTGAACTGAAATGCCTCACCCAGGCGGTATCGACACCGCTGCCGGAGATCGTATGCATTGGTTTTGGATATTGAGAGAATCGTTGCAGTTCGTTTCTTGCCGAGTTGATGTGCTGCTCTCTGCCAAATCTCTTTTGTCGAGCAGGATCTTTG
>DMPG01000191.1 GCA_003456055.1 Bacteroidota bacterium
CGATATTTATATTTTCAATCTCGGAGGCGCACTGTTGTTCACCTCTGACGCCGTTGCAGAATTTTTCAGCACAACACTTCATATGACTGCGTGGCCGGGACAACCTGCCTGGAATCCGAAATTCAATACACTGGAAAATCAAGGGCATTATTATATTATGAAGTATGAACTTCCGTTCTTCTCGCGCACTAGTTTATTCTATCATTTTGGAGATAATGGAATGCTCGGATTATCATACCTTCAACCGAACAATGAAAGTATTACCGTTGCATTTGGCGCAGCAGCACGCGAACTTCGGACCGTTGATATTACCAATGGTGCACGAACTGTTACCGTATCGCTCGGATATATCGCAGGGATATTTTACGACAGGGAAAATTCTGTGCTCGCTTCATTAATGGTCTCGAATCGTATCAATGAAAAGATCCGGCTGAACATCTATCCGGGAGTGATCGATCTCTTTGGATTTTCGCCGGGATTGTTTGCCAGCATTGGCAATAGACAACAATTCATCGCGGGATTTTCCATCCAATATTCACCAATTGGATTGGCATATCGTAATAAACTTTAGTAAACGTTCAAAACCTTGCGAAGGTTGTCTTCAATCGTTACTAAGCCTTCGCAAGGTTGCATAAATTTCATCTTTTAGAACACAGATTTTCGATTTTTTTTATTATTTTAACCTGTGAATCTGTGGCTTACATTATTGAATAATTATTTATGACAAACTTAAAGAACAAAATCGTCTTCATCACCGGTGCATCATCCGGTATCGGAAAAGCGTCTGCCATAAAATTCGCCGAACTTGGAGCGAACATTCTCATCTGCGCACGACGCGGTGAAAAGGTTCAATCGCTTGCCGATGAATTGCAAAAAAAATTCAAGATCAAAACACATGCATTTCAACTTGATGTACGGAATCAAAAAAAAGTCGAAACCGCTGTGAACGATCTTCCTGCCGAATGGAAAAATATTTCCGTTCTCCTTAATAATGCCGGGTTGTCGCGCGGATTTGACAATATTCAAGATGCTGCAATCGAAGATTGGGATGAAATGATCGACACGAATGTAAAAGGATTGCTCTATGTAACACGCGCAATCCTTCCCGGTATGATCGAACGAAATGCAGGTCATATCATTAATATCGGTTCAGTTGCAGGGCACTGGACATATCCCAGGGGAAATGTGTACGCAGGAACAAAGTTTGCAGTCAACGCTCTTTCACAAGGAATGAAAATGGATCTGCTCGGTACGCCGATCCGCGTTACATCCATCGATCCCGGACTTGTGGAAACAGAATTCAGCATCGTTCGCTTTCGCGGCGATAACGACCGTGCAAAAAAGGTGTATGAAGGATTAACACCATTGACTCCTGAAGATATTGCGGAATCAATCGTATGGGCTGCAACACGCCCTGCTCATGTGAATGTGAACAACATCATTCTAATGGCAACCGATCAGTCTGCACCGACAATGGTGCATAGAAAAACGCAATAAAGAAATCCACCGCAAAGCACGCTAAGAACGCAAAGATTCTTTAAACTTTCGGAATACTTCTTTGCGACCTTCGCGTTCTCCGCGGTAAAAAGTAATTCATATCACAACCAACAATTGAAAGAAACCTATGAAGCACATCAACACTGCATCGATACTCTTGTGTCTCACATTCCTTTTTTTCAACACGGCTGTATCACAAAGAAAAAAAATTACTATGGATGATATCGCACAACAATACGTCAAATTGATACTCGATATCGGTCAGCACGATCCGGATTTTGTGGATGCCTATTATGGACCGAAAGAATGGCAGGAGAATTCAAAGAAAATGAAATACGAGTTGACTGCTTTAAAAGACCGGACTGATGCGATTTCGAATCGCTTGAAACGGATCCGCGTTCCGAGAAGAGACCAATCATCAACGCTTCGTAAAACATATCTGCAGAAACAACTTTCTGCCGCGTATGCAAAGATCGAAATGCTTTCGGGAACAAAATATTCATTCGATGTTGAAGCGAAGAAATTGTATGATGCTGAACCGCCGAAAAACTCTGAAAAATATTTTTCAACAATAGTGAAGGAACTGGAAAAATCTCTCCCCTCCGGAGAAGGAACGATACAGGAACGATATCTGAAATATCGAAATCAATTCATTATTCCCAAAGAAAAACTCGATGCCGTCTTCACGCGAGCGATCAACGAATGCCGCGCTCGGACAAAACAATTCATTGCACTTCCGGAGAACGAAAGTTTTGTGGTCGAATACGTAACCAACAAAGCATGGAGCGGATACAATTGGTATCAGGGAAATGCCCATAGTATTATTCAAGTAAATACCGATCTCCCGATCTTCATCGACCGCGCGGTCGATCTTGCCGCTCACGAAGGATATCCGGGACATCACGTCTATAACGTGCTGTTAGAAACCGAACTGATGAGAAAAAAAGGATGGATTGAATTTTCTATTTACCCTCTTTTTAGTCCACAGTCGCTGATCGCCGAAGGAAGCGCAAATTTCGGAATTGATGTTGTTCTT
>DMPG01000190.1:0-2029 GCA_003456055.1 Bacteroidota bacterium
TTCTGTTCAAACACTACGGATGTATGAAACTGAAGGTTTGATCATTATATCAAAAACCGAGGGAAATCAGAGAATCTACTCAGATTCGGATATTGAACGACTTCGATGTATTCGAAAGGCGATCAATGAAGACAAGATCAGCATCGGCGGTATGAAGCGTCTTCACGGAATGATTCCTTGCTGGGATATTATTAAATGCTCTTCTGAAGAGCGAAACGTATGCCCTGCATACAAGAATCATCTTGGCGGATGCTGGACATATAAACACGAACATTCCGTTTGTGCGGAATTGGATTGCAGATCATGCAATGTATATAAACTTTCCAGCGACTGCGGACATATAAAAGAACAGATTAAAAATATTACACTTGTTCACCACGAACAACTCTTGGAACACTCCCCGGTGTATGATGAAGTCGCCGCGGGAGCTGTTTCTTGAGAAATAAAAATCCATGAATACTTATCGAAATATCATATGAAACGATTCATCATTCCGATGCTCACTATAGCAATCATTGCTCTCATTTTTATAGCAACGATCACTAAAAAAGAAGTCGAACCAACTCCTTTATCAGAACTAAAGACTCAATTCAAAAAAGAAAAACCATCCGTCGATCATTCCAAATTCTCACAACTGAAAAGAACATTTGGTAAACCACAGGATGTTACCGCCGCATGTATCGACTGTCATAACGAACGCCACACAGAAGTGATGAAATCTTCCCATTGGAATTGGGAGCGCGAAGAATACATAGAAGGTCGTGGCATCCGATATATCGGCAAAAAAAATATTCTGAACAATTTTTGTATCGGCATTAACACCAACGAACAAAGCTGCAACAAATGTCATATCGGTTATGGCTGGGGAGACAAGAATTTCGATTTTACGAACGCAAACAATGTTGACTGTCTTGCGTGCCATGATAACAGTGAAACATATATGAAAAAATCATCCGGTGCAGGAATGCCGGATCTTAGTGTTGATCTTGCTTTTGTTGCACAACGTGTCGGCAGACCGACAAAATCCAATTGCGGAACCTGTCACTTCTTCGGCGGCGGCGGCAACAATGTTAAGCATGGCGATCTTGAAAAAGCGTTGTTTGACACACACCGCGATGTTGATGTTCATATGGGAACAGACGGCGGGAATCTTGATTGTGTTGACTGCCATAAAACAGAAAAGCACCAGATGCTCGGAAAAGTATACTCTCTTTCTTCTATGAATCGTAATCGTTCCACATGCGAGCAATGTCATACGGAAACACCGCATGCAAACAGCGTTATCAACGAACATACAGTAAAAGTCGCTTGTCAAACATGTCACATCCCGGAATACGCAAAAGTGAATTCAACAAAACTTGCATGGGATTGGTCCACTGCTGGAAAGTTGAAGAACGGTGAACCGTATGAGATATTTGATTCACTCGGGAATATCACGTATGCAACTATAAAGGGAACCTTTACCTGGGGACGAAATGTGCAGCCGGAATATATCTGGTTCAACGGAACAGCATCGCATTATCTTACCGGTGATGCGATCAGCGCGGATTCTCCAATCCAAATGAACACACTTCATGGAAGTTATGATGATCCGGATTCCAAGATCATTCCTGTAAAAGTTCATCGTGCTATTCAGCCATATGACCCCATCAACAAATTCGTAGTACAGCCAAAGACGTATGCCAATAAAAAAGGTGAAGGTGGATTCTGGAAAGATTTTGACTGGAATTCATCCATTCAACATGGAATGGATTACGTTGGACTTCCGTACAGCGGACAATATACATTTGCAAAAACTGAAATGTATTGGCCGATCAATCACATGGTCTCTCCAAAAGCGAAAACCGTTCAATGTAATGAATGTCATACTCAAAAGAACAGCAGAATTGCCAATCTGAAAGATTTCTATATCCCAGGTCGCGATCAAAATGCAGCGGTAGAAATGTTTGGCTTTGGGACGATCATTCTTTCGTTAATTGGAGTGAGCGTTCATGCAGTAATTCGAATAATTTCAAAAAAGAAAAATTAA
>DMPG01000190.1:2057-7448 GCA_003456055.1 Bacteroidota bacterium
TTTAACCGTTTCTGGCATTGGATGCAGTCGATGCTGATCTTCTTTCTAGCGTTAACAGGGTTTGAAATTCATGGCTCACTAAATTTTTTCGGTTTTGAGCAGGCTGTGACGTTTCATAATACCGCAGCAATTATATTCCTTGTGTTGATCGGACTTGCGATCTTTTGGCATTTTACCACCGGAGAATGGAGACAATATCTTCCTACACGCCAGCATTTACGTGCACAAATTGAATATTATATCACAGGAATTTTTCGGAACGCTCCACATCCTACAAAAAAAACTGCTTTAACAAAATTAAATCCGTTACAACGGCTGGTCTATCTTGCATTAAAGATTCTTGTCATTCCGGTCATGGTCTTTTCCGGATTGCTATATATGTTCTATCGCTATCCCCAATCAGCCGGAATTCAAAGCCTGAACATCGAAAGTTTGGGTTCAATTGCAATTCTGCACACTGCTGGAGCATTTGTTCTGATTTCATTTATTATCGCGCATGTTTACTTAATCACTACAGGACATTCGCCAACATCGAATTTGAAAGCAATGATCACCGGTTACGAAGTAATTGAAGTTGAAAAAACAATATCCTCGGACAATGTAATAGAGGCAACAAAATGAAAACAACATACATGAATCCATACCTTGCAGGATTTCTGCTTGGATTAACATTACTTGCAACCATTGTCATCACCGGACGCGGACTTGGTGCAAGCGGCGCAATTAAAAGCGCAGTCGTTGCTACCGTCAATACTATAGCACCAAGTCATGCTCACGAATCAACATTCTATTCCGAGAATCTCAAATCATTGCATGATAATCCTTTAAAAGCATGGCTTGTATTTGAAGTGCTCGGCGTAATCATCGGCGGATTTCTTTCCGGCGTTGTCTCCGATAGATTGAACTTTGTGACCGAACACGGACCGCGTATCACCAATACAATGCGGCTCGGATTGGCATTGATTGGCGGATTGCTTTTCGGTATGGGATCACAATTTGCGCGTGGTTGCACCAGCGGCGCAGCATTAAGCGGAATGGCAGTCCTCTCCACCGGAGGCATAATAACAATGATGGCAATCTTCGGAACCGGATATGCAGTTGCATACTTCTTTAGAAAATTGTGGATATAAATTTTTGAACTTTTGACTTTTAATTTTTGACTTTTACCTTGAGGCTCTTATGTTCCCATTAGTTCCAAATCTTATCAGCGATGAATTGAATCTTATCGTTGCACTGGTCATCGGTATTGCATTCGGTTTCATTCTTGAACAGGCAGGATTTTCTTCCTCCAGAAAACTTGCCGGTGTTTTTTATGGTTATGATTTTACCGTACTTCGCGTGTTCTTTACTGCCGGAGTTACTGCAATGAGCGGAGTCATCATTCTTGGCTACTTAGGATGGCTCGATATTGATTTTGTCTATATCAATCCAACATTTCTTCAGGCTGCAATACTTGGCGGTGTGATTATGGGATTCGGATTCATCATCGGCGGGTATTGTCCCGGTACGAGTATTGCAGGAATGGCGATCGGTAAGATTGATGCAATGTTCTTTGTCGGCGGCGGATTGATCGGTGTATTTGCATATGCTGAACTGTATCCGTGGTTTGAAGGAATCACCAATGCAAGCGCGCTTGGTAATATTCGCATCTTCAATTCGATTGGAATTTCACAAGGATTGTTTGCATTGATAATGATCGCTGTTGCAGTCGGCGCATTTATCATGACTACAATGATCGAAAAGAAAGTTGATCCTAACGGTCCCGCAAAATCATTCAATCAATTGCATCATCGCATTGCTGGCATCAGTATTCTTGTTCTTGGAATTGTTCTCGTTTTCCTTCCCGACTATAAAGAACGGCTGCTCTCTGAAGTTTCTGATGTTGATTATATCAAGGCAAATCCTGTCAAAGAGATGACGGTAGACGAACTTGCATTTCGCATTATCGACAAGGACCCACGATTGACCATTATCGATGTTCGTACATCGGAGGAATTTTCACGGATGCTCCTTCCCGGTTCCATCAACATTGAAACGAAACAGATCTTTCAAAAAGAATTCAGCGAAATTTTAGGACAGCGACACAAGAAAAAAGTATTTGTCGCCAATGATGAGATCGAAGCACGAAAAGCAGCGTTGATTGCACATCGGTTAGGATATGAAAATATTACAGTGCTCTGCGGCGATATAACAAATTTCGTAAATACGGTGATCTATTTGAAACCCGAAACCGAGAAACAAATATGTAAATATCAGGTCATGTTCATCGGAACTGCCCCGCAAAATTTAAAACGGGTCGATGCGCGTCAGGCAAAAGATACCGAGCGATTTCGTTCCAAAGCAAGTATTACATTGACAACAATGATCAAAGAGGCAAAGGATTCAGCCGTAAAACCGACGAAACTTGTGAAAAAAGTTGCCGGAGGATGTTAATATCAGTTGTTTAATAAAAAATTGTTGTCAAAAAAATAAAACCAGAGTTGTGTCAATCCCGCAAATGCCTGCCTAACCGACAGGCATTTGCGGGAATCCACATTTTTTGGTTAAATATTATTGATAGATTCCCGATAAAAACATTCGGGAATGACGTGATTTTTTTCAGAGATATCAGGTATCAATATCCTTCCGAATGCAGTTTTACTTTTCCTCTGAACGAATAAAAGATATATCCAAAATATCCGAACGCCAGTATCATTCCAATAACCCACCACACAATACCAACGCCGAGTCCATACGAAGAAGCGGCGGTATTATAAACGGTGAGACTAAATTTCGGATCCGTTGATGCCGGAAGAACATTTGGAAATAATCCAAACGCAGTGCTTGCCAGCATACCGCCGATAAACAAGGATGATGAAAGAAATGCTTTTGTATCCTGGTTCTTCCTGTTATAAAGAAACATTCCGATCAATCCCAGCAATCCCATCATAGGAAAAATATTTCCCCACCAATGTTCGCTGTAATTATTCCATATCTCCGGACGAATGAATGTTGCTGAAATGAGCGCCGCGACGGATGTGAGTACGACACCCCATACGGCAAATGAACCGATCATTCGTGAACGTGTTTGAACATCACCATCCGTTTTCATTGCAAGATAATTTGCGCCATGAACAGTCAACGTACTTAATCCGACCAAACCCATTATCACCGTAAACCAATCTAAAATCCCCGCTTCGGGTTGAACAGTAAACGATGTCCAGAGCGGTTCAAAAAAATATCCGTCAGCATTCAATGGAACACCGCGAACAACATTGCCAAGCGCGGCACCGAGAAAGATTGCCAGTAGAGTGCTTCCGAGAGCAAATGATCCATCCCAAAATGTTTTCCACATCGGATTATTGATGTGATGCCGAAGTTCAATGCCAAGTCCACGCAGCATCATCAGCCATAGCACGATCATTAGAGGAAGATAGAAACCGCTGAAACTTGATGCATACAACAGCGGAAATGCAAAATACAATGTACCGCCGGCGGCAAGAATCCATACTTCATTTCCGTCCCACACCGGACCGATGGCATTAAGTACTGTACGGCGTTCATTATCATTCTTTGCAACAAATAAATGTAAGATGCCGGCACCAAGATCAAATCCATCAAGGATCACATACATTGCCAACATAAATGCAATCACACAAAACCAAAATATTTCCATAATAATATCCTTTTGAATTAGTGACTATTCGCAGTTTGATGTGGTCCAGCATTGATTGTTTTAAGAACAAGCAGAATAAACAGCATCCCAATAATAAAATACATTCCTGCAAATCCGAGCAGCGTAAACATTGTGCTGCCTGAAGACACTAATTCCGATGTCCCATCCGCAGTCCTCATTAATCCATACACTAACCATGGCTGACGACCCAATTCTGCTGTTGTCCATCCTGCGGTGTTTGCGATGTATGGAAATGGAAATGCGAGCATCAGCATCCAAAGAATACTTCGCATTTCGAATAATTTTTTCTTCCACAATAAGAATGTAGCGCCGAGCATTAATGTGATGAACATTGTTCCCAGCCCAACCATAATATGATAACTGTAATAGAGCAGCGGAATATTCGTTGGATGATCTTTTTCGGGAAATGCATCAAGCCCTTTCACCTCAGCACCCCAGCGATTGTATGTGAGAAAACTAAGCATGTTCGGAATATAGATCGGATTATCAAGTCTCTTCTTTTCTATATCCGGCTGTCCGATAAGAACAAGCGGGGCGCCATGTTCGGTTTTGAATAATCCTTCCATTGCTGCTAGTGTTGCAGGCTGATGGAATGCAAGATTTTTTCCTTGTCCGTCGCCTGTTGGAAATGCCATTAGGAATGATGAAATAACTCCGGCAATCACTCCCATGCGGAGAAATATCTTCCCGTATTCTTCATCCCGATGTGCTAGAAGATAATACGCACCAACTGACGCAACAACAAACGACGCTGTTACAACAGAACCGATCATATTGTGAAGATACTGCCAGATGATCCAAGGATTAAGAAGTAATCCCCAGAAACTTGCAAGTGAAACGCTTCCGTTTGGAGCAACGTCAAATGCAACAGGATGCTGCATCCATGCGTTTGTGGCAATGATAAAATAACCGGAGAGCCACGAACCTGCGAAGACCATGAACGCTGCAAAGAAATGCATTCTTTTACTCAAACGTTTTTCTCCGAACAAAAATAATCCGAGAAAACTCGATTCGAGGAAAAATGCAAACACCCCTTCCATCGCCAGCGTTTGTCCGATAACGCCGCCTGCAAAAGTGGAGAATCGCGCCCAATTTGTTCCGAATTGAAACTCCATTGGAATTCCCGTAACAACACCAATGGCAAAATTGATCGCAAATATCTTTGCCCAGAATCGCGCACTATTGTTGTAAAACTCATTTCCGGTTTTGAGTGCAATCCCTTTCATGATCACGATCAATAAACCGAGACCCATTGTTAATTGCGGGAAGAGATAATGAAATGATATTGTGAATGCAAATTGAAGCCGGTGAAGAAAGAGAGCGTCTTCCATGGAATTATTCCTTTATGACTACTATGAAAAGCATCTTCTGTTTTTATGGATCTTGCGTACCGTTAAGCTGCAATGCATCGAAAAGTTTCCATCCATTAAGAGCAGTAATAGGAAAAATAGAATTATTCTTTCTTGAATGCGAATACAAATTTATGCCGGAAGAAAAATACTTTGTCTTTCTCTAAATTTTTTACTACTGACTATTAAGTATTATAATTAGGCATCTGAAAAACTTCACATCAATGTCATTCTGAGGAGNNGAGATTCTTCGCTTCGCCCAGAATGACAAAAGACAACCAGTTTTTCAGATGTTTCATAATAAGACTATTTTTTTTTCAGCACTTTTTTTAATATTGTTTCTTTATCAATTTTCTTTGTGCAGAA
>DMPG01000337.1:0-1417 GCA_003456055.1 Bacteroidota bacterium
AAAAACGATTAAAACAAAAGGCGTTGAAATATACGCCTAAATAATTAATTATAAGCTCAGTCCAGTGGGATATAAATGAGCTTATAACGATTATTTAAAATCTTGCATAATCCAGTGGGATAACATTGCAGCGATTAAACTTTATAACATTGTCAGTGGTTAGCGTGCGAGAGATGAAACGGTGAAACTCCAGTCCTCGCATCGGTTACACTTTTAAACAACGCTTTTAGGGTTAATCCAGTACCAAATGGATTCGGCTAGCTTCTTACAATAGCGGTCGTTAATCGGCAAAAATATAATGAAATAAGCCGATAAAATAATTTTTAATGAGCTGAAAAGAGTTGATTAAAAATTATTTAAAAAAGGGGTTAAAATGTTTACGCTTAATAAAAAAAACGAGTTATGCTTTAAGGACATTATTATAATTTTAATAAATCCTAAAAACGATTATGAAAAGTTGATGATTGAATCATCTATAAAAAAAGCAAATATGTTTTTAAGTCAATCAAAACATATATATAAAACATCGAAATTATTAGAATCTAAATTAAAATTAGAAAATAATATTTTCACACTTAAAATCAAAACATATAATAAAAGATACGATGCAGAATATAATAGAAATATATGTTTTATTATAGATAAATTTAATTTAATTTTAATAAGTCATTAAAAAGGGGTTAAAATGAGACTTACAATAGATAATTTTGAGGTCGTAATGGTTTCAATATTTATGCTTACAATAGGTGCTGAAGTTATCAGCTATTATATAAATTTATTCATATAAGGACGGATAAAAATGAGAGTAGAAACTTTAGGAAATAATCAAGTATTGGTGCATAACGAGGATTTAGTGTATTTTTTTAGTTATGACACTGAAATAGCGTGGAAAATGTTTGATAGTGATAGAATTCATTTATCTAAGTATTGGGATTATTCAGCTACAACGCTTAAATATCTAAAAAAAGCGTTCAATATAACAGACTCAAAAGCTCAAATTATTAAAAATGAGCGTGGATTATATATATTTGAAATGACTTTTTAGGACGGTAAATATCATACCGTCTTATAAAATTCATTAAAAAGGGGATAAAATGAGTAACTTGATGCTTGATTTAAGCGGTATAGTTAACGAGGCGATAGATGAAAAACTATCTAAATTTGATATTGAAGGTCGTATCAAAGAACTATTAGGAGATGTAGCAAAGAGTGCTAGCAAAGTATTAACGGTAAAAGTGGACGGCAAAAGTGGTGAAACTAAATTACCGTTGGTTCATAGGCAATTTGAACAACTACTTAATGTAGCGTGCATAAAAGGGCTTAATGTGTTGCTAACGGGCGGTGCGGGTTTATCTAAAAGTACGGCAGTTGAACAGTTGGCAGATGCTTTACAATTAGAACTTTCAAGCATAAGTTT
>DMPG01000337.1:1422-10572 GCA_003456055.1 Bacteroidota bacterium
ATTTATCGAATGAGTGGGTTTATAGATGCATTTAAGAACGGCAAAATATTTTTAGCTGATGAAATGGATGCGTGCTCTTCAAATGTATTGGTGCTTTTGAATAGTGCCATAGCCAACGGACGAATTGAAACTCCTGATAATAAAGTGATTTATGCTCACGATAACTTTAGATTCATAGCAACAGCAAACACTAATTTAAGAGGTGCTAAAAATGGCTATACAGCACGAAATAAATTAGATACAGCGACAATAGACCGTTTTGTCGTGATAGAATGGGAACTGGATTTAGATTTAGAACAAAAACTAACCAATAACGATGGATGGCTAGAGATTGTAAGGACAGCTCGTAAAAGTGCTGAAGATAGATTAGAGGGCATTACAATCACTCCAAGAAGTAGTTACGATGGTGCTAAATTAATCCAAGCAGGTATTAATATCGACCAAGTGATTAGAATGACAATCATCAAAGCGATGGGCAAAGATGAAGAAATGGTGTTATTAAAAGATATAACTCAAACTATGAAAAATAAAGCGGTAAAAGTTTCTAAAAAAGAAGTAGAAGCTTTTAAAGAAGAGGTTAAAGAAATTATCATACCAACAGTAACGGCTGAAGTGGTAGAAACTGAAGAGGACGATTTCAAATGGTAAGAACATTAGATAAATTGCCTGAGTACTTAAAAGGTGCTCCAACTGATAGAGGTTTTAAGGTGCTTGAGATGGGAACACTTGAGTCATACAAAAGATTTATGGAAGATAATAGAGATTTTAAAGATGCTAAATATTTATCTTCAATGAGAAACGAGGACGAAGAAGATAAAGATTTTAGTGGTTCTAAAAGTTATGATGATTATATGGACTTGCTAAATAATGGTGATGAAAATATCATATTACCCTCTTAGTATCTCAACCGGATTTAAACGTGCTGCACGCCGGGCCGGACCCAGACTTGAAACGGCGCTGATAACAATTGAGAATACTGTTGTAAGCACGTAGAAATACGCACGCTGAACTGTGACAATATGATCATTCCTTACTACCGCGTTCTCACCGTAGGATATTGGAAGACTGGAAATTAAATTTGTTAACAGGTGTCCGGCCAATCCGCCTAACAGAGCACCAATGATTCCAAGGATGACGCCTTCGATGATAAAAATACTTTCAATCGATCTGCGGGATACACCCATTGATTTCATGATGGCAATATCATTCTGTTTTTGCAGAACAATTGTTATCAGAACATTTGCAATTCCAAATCCGGAGACGATAAAAACAAATAATACTAGAAATATTGTGATACTATTGTTGCGTTTAAAAAGCGTTATCACATTTTCATTCGTTTCTTCCCAGGTTTCAGTTTTATATCCGGTTGTTCTTTGAAGCAGCAGCGAAGTCTCGTTCACCACATCCAGTGAAACGGTATGAATACCGATACCGCTGACGGCGTTCTCCGGAACATTGTTTATTTGTTGTGCAAGTGCAAGATTGATATAGGCAGTATTATCATCAATGGCACCGAACCCGCTGGCAAATGTTCCCACCACCCGCACACGGAACACTTTACCGCTTTCACCGGTAATGTTGATGATATTGTGATATGCTGTTTTAAGTTTTTTAGCCAAACCGCTGCCAAGCAGAATCCCATCTTTTGTAAATGAGAGTTCGTTCAAGGAACCTGTCACAACTTTGGATTCAAGGTTTCCAACATTTATTTCGAGTGATGGTACAATTCCTTTTATTAGTCCCTGCTTTGTAATAGTGTGGTATCGCAAAACTCCGCGAGTGAAGACAAACGGAGCCGCACCGTTAATATTTTTGACAGAAGAAAGTAACGCCATTGTTTCGGGATACGGTTTGATCTGTTTCTTTTCGTTCGGCTTTACGCGGGATACCATTGAATACACAATTGAAGAATCAGCCGGAGCATGATATAATTGGGTTTCTTTGGGTTGTATCTTTTCACCGGTGATAACAATATAGGGGGAAGTTTCAATGATCTTATCTTTAATGTCTTGCACGATTCCTTCACCAAGAGCAAGGGTCAATATCATCACCATTGAACCGATGGTAACACCGGCAATAACTAAAATCGTTTGTCGTCTTTTTCCTGCTAAATGCTTAATTGCGATTGAAAGGATAAAACGGATATGTTCGATCATTTTCATTGGATCGATCTCTTTTGAATGATGAACATTTACAATGCCACTTTCTGGTTCTCTTTGTTCGTCGCATTTGGTTCGAGAACCACCTGCGAATTCTGATCAACACCGGAAAGTAATTCTACATAATTCCCCTCCATGATTCCTATAGTAACTTCTACCTCATGAAGCCTTCCATCGGTAATTTGAAATACAAATTTTTTATTGTTCTTGTTTATGACCGCTGTTTTCGGGATGATCAATACATTTTCTTTTTTCCCTGCAACAATATTCACCGTTGCGGTCATGCCAATGTTTAGTTTTGCCGGCTGTGCACTTAATTTTAGAAAGACCTTTGATGTTTTGGTCGCCTCGTCGGTTTGGGGCACGATCCGAAAGACAACAGCATCAAATTTTTTCCCGGGATAAGCATCAAATGCCACAAGAGAATGCTGGTCCGTTGTAACCTTTGCCAGATCTTGTTCATCTACTTGGGCTTCAACCATGATCGAACCCGGATCGAGTATTCTAAAACACTCAGTATTGGGAGGAAGGTAATCGCCGATATTAACGCTTACACTATAGACAACACAATCAAATGGGGCGGTGATCGTGCGTTTGGATAGGTTTTCCTTTTCTTGACTTAATATGATCTTTCTGCGTTCAAGTACGATCTGGGCCAGATCATAATCTCGTTTTGCGGAGTCATACTCTTTCTGCGTGATCGAATGTACCTGGAGCAGATCGCTCAGTTTCTCGATATTATTTTTTTTATCCCGTAGATCAATCTCAGCGGCAATAATTTCATTTTCGGCCTGGTTGATTTTTAATTCTATCTCCGACTTGTCGGATCGCAAGAGCAGTGTCCCTTTACGAACCCAAGACCCTTCTTGAGCACCAAGAAAGGTTATATTTCCGCCCGATTCACAACGTAATATTGCATTGGCATCCGCGGATACTTTTCCGGTTGCATAGATGAGTGAAACCAATTGCCCGCGGGTAACGGTAACGGCAACTACTTTTTCACGAATAAAAAATATCCGATAGACAATGTATCCTGCGAGGATAATTCCTATCAACAGTAAAATACCATACTTCAATTTCATACTTGTAACCTCTTCGCTATTACATTATGGGCAATAATAAAGACCAGATGTTTTATTTCTACTTTCGGTATTCGTTGGTCCAATATGTAAGGAATGTACTTCTAATCGGTTGGTTTTCCAATCAACAAAAGGGATGAATGAGTAGTTAATCCTTATTCCCGAATATGCAATGTGAACGACAATCTTACTATATCAATAACAACAATGCCACTCGAAAGAGTGGCATTGTTGTTATCACTTCATCACAGAATGAAAATATTACCACAGAAGGGGAATCGAACTATAAGATCGATTCCCCTTCAAGTTCCTGCTTATGATGTGAATGCTAATGTCCGGTTGATTGAACGAGTAATTGGTTTATCCGTTGCGCAAATGCGAGCGGGTCTTTCACTTTTGAACCTTCTGCGATCAATGCTTGATCGTATAATAGATTAGCAAATATTTCAATCTTTTGGTCGGCAGGGTCAGCGTCGTAGATCTTTTTCAATGATTGGACTACGGGATGATCGATATTCAATTCCAAAATACGATCTGCTTTTTTCGATTCATCCATTTGTCCCAATTTCTGCATGATCCGTTCCATGTTTGAACTCATTCCATCTTTATCGCTCACTAAACATGACGCACTTTCTTTCAAACGGTTCGATATTTTGATCTCCTTAATATTTTCCAAGGACTTCTTAAGAAGGTCGAACAGAGCGGAATATTCTTTTTGTGATTCTTTGTTTTCCTTTTCCGGTGCAACAGAAACATCACTTTTATCAGCAGCGACCAATTTCTTTCCATTGAATTCAGGGATTGACGGTAGAACGAATTCATCGATAGGATCGGTCATCAAAAGAACGTTCCACTGTTTTGACTTGAACACTTCCAGGTACGGGGTGTGGATCAATACATCTCTGTTCTCACCGGAGAGATAATATATTTCCTTTTGTTCCTCACTCATTCCATCAACATATGTTTGAAATGAAATATACTTTTTCTCTTCTGTTTTTAATGATTCGAACAGTAATAATTTTGTGATCTGTTCACGGTTCACCCAATCGTGATTCAATCCTTCTTTAAGGAATGAACCGAATTCTTTATAGAATGATACGTATTCATCGAATGATGAATTCATCATCTCTTCCAAATTCTTTAACACACTTTTAACCAAATTGGTCTTGATCTTTTCAAGCAATGGATTTTGCTGGAGCATTTCGCGGGAGACATTCAATGGCAGATCGGCACAATCCACCACCCCTTTGACAAATCGCAAATATGGAGGGAGCAATTGTTCACAATGATCCATGATCAATACCCTGCGGATATATAATTTTGGACCGACTTTCACTTCACCGAACATCATGTCGTACGGTTTTTTTGCAGGGATAAAAAGAAGGACTTTAAATTCGACAACTCCCTCACCCGTATAATGTAAGACCCTTGCCGGCGAAGAAAAATCGTTGGAAACCTGTTGATAGAATTGATCGTATTCTTCTTTTGTTACATCACTTTTCGAACGAAGCCACAGTGCTTTTCTTGAGTTTAAAGTCTCTTCTTCTATCGTCTTATTCTTTTTGTCATCCTCCTTTTCAACATCCATCACCACCGGATGTTCAATGAAATCCGAAAATTGTTTAACAAGAGAGCGGATCTTCCATTGTTCAGTGAATTCTTTTTCTTCCGGTTTTAATGTTAATATTATATCTGTACCACGATTCGCTTTTTCAACCGCCTCCACCGTATATTCACCCTGTCCATCTGAAACCCATTTAACACCATCGCTCGGACTTCCGGCAGTTCGTGAGATAACAGTGACTGAATCTGCAACCATAAACGCAGAATAGAAACCAACACCAAATTGACCAATCAACTCAGGTTTGGATGCAGCATCGGCATTTTTTAGTTGATCGAGAAATTCCTTTGTCCCGGANNTCCGAAACGGTCAATGTATTATTCGTTGAATCGGGAGTTATCTTTATCTTCCACTCCTTATTATTTTCAAGGATTGAATCGTTGCTGACTGAGTCAAAGCGTATCTTATCAATAGCATCGCTTGCGTTACTGATCAATTCACGCAAAAAAACTTCTTTATGTGAATAGAGTGAATGAGTGATAAGATTCAGAATCTGTTTTAGTTCACTCTTAAATTCCATTTTCTTAACATCGGACGACATAGTTCATTCCTTTTATTTTTTTCATTTGGATCGTTATTGTCATTGAAATCTAATTAAAATTTATAATCATTTTCAAGAATTTATCTTCAACTAACTCAGACAATATCGTCATATTTACAGAGATTTCTGAGTAACCTTGCTGTTAATATTTCATCATGATCATTGAAAAGGAACAAATATTTTTCTATCTTGTAACGGTTTAAAAAAATAAAGAGATATGGCAGGGTAGCTTAGTTGGTTAGAGTGTCGGAATCATAATCCGTAGGTTGCTGCTAGTCGAATCTTCGTTTTTAGCTCCTATTTCTCCTTGATTGAAATTCCTTAAATTCAGTGGACGATTACGGTTTTTTTAAATACGTGTCATGAGTAGTGGCATAAGAAATACTGGAATAAAATTTTAAATAAATAACAAAAGTTTAGTATCGCTTGGTTTTAATTGAGATTGACATTGAGGCATCATCGTATACATTTCACCGCAGCATTCTTCATTCTGTTCGTATCATTTCTGTTTGGTCAGACTACTGAACGCACTTCGGCGCTTGAACAAGCCTATAAACTTATTGAAAAAGATCCCGCTGGAGCAGTGAAGGAATTTCGTATTGCTCAAAAATTATTCTATTCTGATACAATTGCTCTTCAGATAGCGTATCTGCTCAACAGTATAGGTCATACAAACGAATCCATTGAAGCGTTTACACAACTCACATCATGCAGTATTCCCGAGTTCCGTGAGCGTGCACATTCAGCACTTATCGTTCTTGATGAGCTTCGCCGAACACAGCGAAATCCCGCTACGCTTCACCTCTCGGCAACAGCATTAAATGATTCATACTTTCAAGACAATATTTTGTGGTCGACGCTCCAAGGAGCGTACAATCTTACAGATACGCGCAACCTATCAGCTGTAATTACTCTTGGACTAAGCGCAGACACGCGCTCAGTTGGAGGAACGTTGCCAGTTCTGTATTCAGACAACGTGCTGGTGTTCATTTCAGGATTTCGTTATTCACCACTTGCAGGAGCGGTGTTTGATGTTGAAGGGGGAATTGCATACGATCTCCGAATTCAGGGAAATCGCAGTCGTTTGCGTTGGGATTATCGTGCTGTTGGCTCTTATGGAACAGGCGTATATCTGACACCGAAGTATTGTGAGAAATTATATTTTGAACATTCTTTTTTTGCAGATGCCGGGGTCTCTGCCGGATTCTATTCCCGATATGATAATGTGATCGGCTACGCACAAGGACGTGCTGGAATCCGGCTGATTGAGTATGGCGCATCGGCGTTTGATGCGTATCTTCGTACAAACCTATCGATGGACTCACAGAATTTGTTTTATAATAATATTGGCGAAGCAGGTGGTGGAGTGCGTTTCATCCCTGACCATAAATGGGGAGTTAGTGTGCTATTAGAGTTTCTTCGTGGCACATATATTGGCAGATCCCGTTTTCAAAGTACCGGTGATCGGTACCATTCTACCATACGCCTTATGGGTGTAATTGATCGATTTTTCTAATAGAAGTGATTAATAATGGAATATTTGTATCAGATTTTTTTGTCATTTTACTATGGACTTCACTCATTTTTCTACCAGTTTACATATTTTGTATTGGTAATTTTGATTGGTTTTGGGTTAGAGGATTTGGTCATTGATATATACTACTGGATCCTTAAATTATTTCATCCAAAATGGTCTGAACGATTGAGTGGCCTATCGGTTTCAAAACTGAATGAAACTGCTGAGAAACAAATTGCAGTGTTCATACCCGCTTGGCAAGAATCTGCAGTTATTGGACATATGCTAAGACACGCCTGCAGAACTATCAACTACAAATCATTTGATATCTTTGTTGGTGTTTATCCTAACGATCCTGAATCATTTGCAGTTATTGAGGATGTCTCAAAAGAATTTCCACATGTCCATGCAGTTGTTGGAATAGATCCCGGACCGACGACAAAAGCAGATAATTTAAATCAGATACATCAGGGTATGCGCAGATATGAGAACCAAACAAGGAAACGGTACGACATTATCATTATGCATGACTCAGAGGATGTTATCCATCCGATGTCGTTAAAGATCATCAACTACTTTGTGCCGGATTACGACATGGTACAGCTGCCGGTTTTTCCGCTTGAAGTTCCTTATGATAAGTTGATTGAATGGACATATGCAGATGAATTTGCTGAGAGTCATTTGAAAGATCTTGTCGTGCGGCAGCACTTTGCAGGATATATTCCTTCGGCAGGCGTGGGAACAGGATACAATCGCTGGCTGATTGAATTTATCGGCACATCCTTTGCAAAAAATATGTTTGCCCGCGCTTCCCTTACTGAAGACTATGACATCTCACTTCGACTTGCGATGGGCAAAGCGAAAATTTTGTTTCTTCATCAGCCGTTTGGCCTTCAAGTAGCAACCCGATCATATTTTCCGGAAACTCTCTCCACTGCAGTTCGTCAGAAAAGCCGATGGCTGATAGGTATTTGTCTTCAATCTTGGAAAAACTACGGTTGGATAGGTGATTGGAAGTTTCGATTCAGCTTATACCGTGATCGTAAGGCTGTGGTTTCAAATCTCATCACAATGCTTGCATATTTTGATGTCATTTTGTATTTAGTATTGGAGCTTATACGGTGGGGTCTTTCATCATCGCATCCGGTAATTGCTGTGATTTCTTCACAATCAGTTATTTGGTATATGGGTATTTTTACAAGCGGGTTAATGATTTCACGCACGATGCACCGATTATTTTTTGTGAACAAAATTTATGGAATTACTGCAGGATTGATCAGTGTTGTACGACTTCCTATTTCGAATTTCGTGAACTTTCTTGCCACGATACGTGCGCTTTCACAGTTCTTTACAGCGAGGAGAGAGAAGACGCCGTTGAAATGGGATAAGACCGATCATAAGTTTTCTACCGTTGCCGGATTGGTGCATACAAAAAAACCTACTGGTTAAACTTCAAACATTTATCAATAAGTTAAAGGTTATACATGCCAGGTCGAATACTGTTTGCCGAAGACGAAGACGGGTTCCGCAACATTATCGTTCAATTGCTTACAGAAGAAGGATTCGAAGTTGAAGGGGTGAATGATGGTGTTGGTGCGATCGAAGCGCTACAAAAAGGAAAATATGACCTACTCCTTTTGGACATTCGTATGCCGATAAAATCCGGATTAGATGTTCTTGAGTATATGCATTCAAATGACATTCGCATACGTTCAATAATGGCGACAGCGGTGAACGACATGAGTATTGCGATAGAATCACTAAAACTCGGTGCAAGTGATTTCATTACCAAGCCGTACACTATTGAGTCACTTGTTGAATGTATTAACAAAGTTTTGGAAAAGTAGAAATTATTGACATCTTCAAATCAATAAATAGATTGTGGCAAACCATTATTTCCCTTTTTATTCTTGCAGTAGAAAAGAATCTTTGTTAACTTGATTGACCTTGAGATTGGTGTTGTTGCAGATGAAATGTTCAATGAAGAGAACTTAGATTCAAGTGCTTTGAGTCGTAAGAAAATACAAATTATGTTATTGAAGATATGGCGGGGTAGCTCCCCGATAAAAAGCATCGGGGCAAGCAGTCCCAAAGGGACTTCGCTTTAGCCGTAAATGGAAAAATTAATTTGGCGGGGTAGCTCAGCTGGTTAGAGCATCGGAATCATAATCCGGGTGTCGGGGGTTCAAGTCCCTCCCTCGCTACCATGAACAGGATTTTAAGCCTTAGATCCC
>DMPG01000125.1:0-983 GCA_003456055.1 Bacteroidota bacterium
CAAAATTATCCTAATCCATTCAATCCAAATACGACAATTGAATTCTCAATACCGAATAAAGAGAATGTTCAAATTGCCGTTTATAATATTCTTGGACAAAAAGTAACTACGGTGATCAATGAAACTCTTGAATCGGGATCTCACACAGTTCAATGGAACGCTCAGCCATATGCCAGCGGATTATATTTTTACGAAATGAGATCAGGAACATTTGCCGCTGTAAAAAAAATGATACTGATGAAATGACCCCAGTCTGTTTGTTGTAATATGTCTCGCAAGAACAAAAACCCTTGATTCCATTAAGGGTTTTTGTCTTTTTTGTCAGCGCTATTTCTGGCTTCCTCAGGAAAACTTATTTATATTAGTTCACTTAATTTGAAACCAATATTAATCCGGGAAGTTGGATGGCGTTGCTCACTGAAAAACAGATCGCCGCAAAGATCAAATCCGTAAAAGGATGGAAGNNCATCCTAAAAGATTTTGTTCGTGCGATGGGTTTTGTTCAATCTGTTGCGCTGGTTGCGGAAAAAGCAGACCATCATCCCGATATTGATATTCGGTGGAATAAAGTGACGCTGGTGCTCTCAACGCACAGCGAAGGCGGCTTAACGGAGAAAGATTTTTTCCTTGCTGTCCAGATCAACTCACTCATATAATCATAAGTATAGGTCTTATATGGCAAGCGAACAAAGAATTGAAAAACTGAAAGAATTGATCGCGAAGGATCCGACTGATTCTTTCTCGCAGTATGCACTTGCATTGGAATACAGCGGATTGAACGAACCATTGACGGCAATTGAATTGCTGGAAGAGTTGATCCAACGGGATGAGAAATATATTCCGGCATATCAACAGCTCGGTCAGGCATATGGAAAATTGAATCGGACGAAAGAGGCAAAACAAGCGTACCGCAAAGGTATCGATCTTGCTCACGAACAAAAGGATGATAAAGCAGAAAAAGAAATGCGTGAAGAATTGGAAGA
>DMPG01000125.1:1002-3798 GCA_003456055.1 Bacteroidota bacterium
CAATGAAAATACCCAAAGACCAGATCTTGCAGATATTCAAAGAAACGAATGCACTACTTGAAGGACATTTTGTGTTGACGTCTGGATTGCACAGTCCGCATTATTTCCAATGCGCGAAGGTGTTGCAATATCCAAAATATCTGCATCTGCTTGCCGGTGATATTGCAAAGCATTACGAATATAGTGAAGTGGAGGTCGTTGTTTCTCCGGCAGTCGGCGGAATTGTTGTCGGCACCGAAGTTGGCCGGGTTCTTGGCGTTCGAACGATTTTTGCAGAACGGGAAAATGGAGAAATGAAACTCCGCCGCGGATTCAATATTAAAAAAGGAGAACGCGTACTTGTTGTTGAAGATGTCGTGACGACCGGCGGATCCGTTGAAGAGGTCTGTAAATTAGTGACCGATTCCGAAGCAAAACTTCTTGGGATCGGATGTATTGTTGATCGGAGCAATGGTAAAGTGAAATTCGATGCAAAATTCTATTCCGTGATGGAAATGGATGTGCAAACGTACAAAGCGGAAGAGGTCCCGGAATCTCTTTCGGCAATTCCGATATCAAAACCCGGCAGCAGAGGCCTGCTGGGATAATTGTTGAACTAATCAAACCATCATCTCCAGCGAAATACTTCGTGGTTTCGTTGGATGATGATTTTTATTTTTATGATCGATTCATTATTACAAACTCTTTTTTCTCTTCTTGGCGGACAACCGCTGTTGTATCATACAATTCTTGGATTCATCATTGCCTTGGGTGTGATCGCAGCAGGAAAGATTTTTAAATGGTTCCTGAATACTGTCGGGAAGATGATTATTGCGAAGACGGACACCGACATTGATGATAAGTCATTGGAGATCATTCTTTCTCGGATCATTGCGTTATCTTCCATTGTCGGCATTTATCTTGGAATGAAAGAAATACGACTTGGATTGACAACAAAGAATGATAATTTTCTCGGCTTCCTTAATTTTGCAGACAATGCATTGTACCTCGTAACAATTATCATTCTAACAACAATTGTTATTCGCATTGTCCGAACGCTTACATCACACACCATTCAAACGATTGCGGAAAAGAACAAGCAGAACGACTTTAATCAAACACTGAGTCCGTTGGTCAATCGTGTTATTACAATCGTTGTTATTGCATTTTCAGCGATCGTGGTACTGGAGCATTTCAATTACAGTGTTACGAGTTTGCTCACCATCCTTGGTGCCGGTTCACTTGCACTTGGTCTTGCCGCGCAGGATACCATCTCGAACATGATCTCCGGGTTTATTATTATGATCGATCGTCCTTTCCGTGTGGGAGATCGTATTAAAATCCCTTCCGGTGAAGTTGGAGATATCTTTGAGATCGGTTTACGAAGCACGAAGATCCTGGATTTCGATAACAATATGCTGATCGTTCCGAACAACGAACTGATCAAGACCAAAATTATCAATTACGCATNNGCGAAATCAGAGTTTTTATTGATGTGGGAGTTGCGTATGGCAACGATATTGCCCAAGTGAAGAACATTTTGAACTCAACGGCAAAGAAACATCCGCTGGTGCTTAAAGAACCTGTGCCGGAATCATTCTTGATGAGTTTTGGGGAATCCGCGCTTCAGTTTCGGCTGTCATGCAGGGTCTCATCGTTTCAAGATCAATTTGGTGTTGCCGAGAATCTCCGTGTTCAGANNATTCAAGGAATTGAAGATCGAAATACCACTACCACAGCGGGTTGTTCATCATACGGTCGAAAATACTAATGCACTTCAAACTTCTTCAAAGAGAAAAAAAATACAGCGGTAAAATCATCGACCTTGTTGTCGATCGTTTATTGTATCCGTCCGGTAATGAAACAATTCGAGAGATCATCGAACATCCCGGTGGCGCTGTCATCCTCTCTGTTTTTGAGAACAACGATATCCTTTTAGTGAAGCAGTACCGTCATCCGTTTGGGAAAGAAGTGATCGAACTACCGGCGGGAAAATTGGACAAGAACGAAGATCCGTTGTTGTGCGCGCAGCGGGAATTGCGGGAAGAGACCGGGTACGCTGCAACGCAATGGTCGAAACTAACATCATTGTATGCGACTCCCGGATTCTGCAATGAGATACTTCATATCTTTTTAGCGCAGGATATATTTCCGCATGAACTTGGGAATGCATTGGAAGAAGGAGAAGCCTCCATCCAAGTGATTCGGATTCCAATACGAGAAGCGATAGCAATGATAGAACGTGAAGAAATAGTCGATGGTAAAACGATCGCCGGCATTTTGCTTGGCGCAAGAAAGTTAGGAATTCAATGACGGTAACAGAGATCATCCGGAAAAAACGCAATGGTGAAATGCTTTCATCCGAAGAAATGAAATTCATTATCGACGGATATGTAAAAGGAACCGTTCCGGAATATCAGGTTTCGGCATTTTTGATGGCGACATTCTTCCGCGGTATGACGAAAGAGGAAACTGCAGAATTTACCAGACTGATGCTTCATTCAGGAGATGTGATCGACCTTTCTCAGATTCCCGGTATAAAAGTTGACAAACATTCCACCGGCGGAGTAGGCGATAAGATATCACTTCCTCTTGCACCAATCGTTGCAGCGTGCGGAGTTCCTGTCCCGATGATCAGTGGCCGCGGATTAGGACACACCGGCGGAACATTGGATAAATTGGAATCAATTCCCGGATTTCGCACGAATCTTTCAATTGAAGAATATAAAAAAGTGATCGCGGAGATCGGATTGGTAATGATCGGTCAGACGAAAGAGATTGCACCTGCCGATAAAAAAATGTACGCGTTACGTGATG
>DMPG01000125.1:3823-9592 GCA_003456055.1 Bacteroidota bacterium
ACGCTCTTGTCCTTGATATTAAAACAGGCCGGGGTGCATTCATGGAGACGCATGAAAAATCTGTTGAACTTGCAAAAGCGCTTGTGGGAATTGGTACGAGTTTTGGGAAAGAAACGATCGGATTTATCACTGATATGAACCAACCGCTTGGATTTGCCATTGGTAATTGGAATGAGACGGCTGAATCGGTTGAATGTTTACGGGGAAGGAATATCCCCGATGTTATGGAATTGACATATGTGCTCGGTGGAGCGATGGTAAAACTCGGTAAAAAGGCTGGATCACTTGCAGAAGGTATTGAACTCTGCAAAGAGGTTGTGAAGAATGGAAAAGCATACGAAAAATTTTTACAGTTGGTAAAGATTCAAGGAGGCGATATTTCATATATCGAGCATCTGGACAAATATCCACCATCGAAATATTCAGAAACAATCACCGCATCATCAAACGGTTATATCACTTCTATCGATTCGCTGGAACTTGGTCTGACCGGAGTTACACTCGGAGCAGGACGAACAACAGTTGATGATATAATTGATCCAAAAGCAGGAATACTGTTGAAAAAGAAGGCAGGCGATGGTGTGATGGCAGGAGAAGTTGTTGCAACGTTTTATACAGATAAACCGGAAGTTGTCTCTTCTTCAAAAGAACGTATAACTCGTGCTTTTACCATTGGCAACAAAAAACCTGTCGTTTCTCAAATTGTCATCAGTATTGTCGATTCAAACGGTGTCAAACCATTTTCAATTTGATCTGCTCTTCAAGGTAGAATATAAAAGTCCCGGTTAATCGGGACTTTTATGTTAATACTTCAGTTACACTCGTGCAGTTCTTCAAAAATTTTAGTATCCTTTCAGTATGAATAGTATCATAGGTGCATATTTTAAGACCGGTCGCATTCAAATTGCTGCGTTGATCTATTTTCTGATCGCCGGTGCTTTGACCCAAGTACCGTTATTCAATTATCTTGGATTTGAATTCTCTGCACTGTTGACAATACCAGCATCTTTTATCAGCGGGATATTGTCAATTCAATTTCTTCGTATACATCAAACTAAGCCTTTAGCACAAAGGACTTGGTTCCTTATCGTTCTCGATTATCTCCGCGTTAATCTATTACTGTTGATCATTCCATTTGTCATTATTTCGTTGAATGCATTTGCTGTGAAAAATTGTGCCTATGGCAAGGGTGTTCTCTATTTTCTTCTTTTGCCTGTCGTTACAACAATTTTTTCTGTCTCACTTGCAATTGTTATTGGTGTATTGTTCAAGAATGCAAAAACAATATTTGTTGTAGTTGTTATGGCTATTCTTTCGCACATCGTTTTTGTTACATACAACCAGTCTCAACTCTTTGCTTATAATTTCATTTTGGGATTTTTTCCGGGAATTACGTACGATGAAACATCAACGGATCTCACTGCATTGGCCATTTATAGAGAATTTACACTGATAGCAGCAGCGATGTTGATCGCTCTTTTCTTGGCACTCATCGGTAAATATAATTTCCGTAGAAGAATTTCAGAGAATATTTCTTCCCTTAAAAAATGGAGTAAAAAAGATCGTATCCTTTGGGGCGTATTCATCTTTTGTCTGTTGGTTCTTGCAACCGGACATATTTTACGAGATACGATGGGATTTGAATTTTCATCCGCAGATATTCAAGAAGGATTAGGACGACGTTCTGAGTCAGATCACTTCATCATTGTTTATCATGCCGAAGATTATTCTGCCGGTGAAATGAAAGTATTAAAAATTGAATCTGAATTTCATTTCCAACGAATCGCCGATGTCTTAAAAACAAAAAATGCTGATAAGAAAAAGATCACGGTCTATATTTATCCCAATGGAACCTGGAAACAAAAATATATCGGGACAAACAATACGAATATTGCAAAACCATGGAAACAAGAGATCCATTTGACGAAAGGAACATTTCGCTCAACGTTCAGACATGAACTTGTTCATATCCTTGCTTCAGACTATGGATTGCCGTTGATCCATGCTAGTTCAAGAATGGGATTGAATGAAGGTCTTGCCGTAGCAGCCGATTGGGATGCCGGGATATTTTCACCGCATCAATTTGCTGCAGCGTTATTACGAGAAAATGCGCTTGAAAATGTTGAAGGACTATTTTCGCTAACAGGATTTGCAAAACAATCCAGCACTTTTGCATATCTCGTTTCTGGTTCATTTTGCCGATATTTGATAGACAGGTTTGGCATCGAACGATTTCAGCGAGTATTCGGGAATGGTAACTTTATGGTTCATTTCGGTGAATCATTAGAAAGTTTGGTTAAAGATTGGAAAGCATTCTTAAAAACCGTTGATGCAACAGAAATACCACAGGAAACCGTAAAGGCATTATTCTTTCAGCAATCCATTTTCTTTAAGACATGTCCTCGGGAAGTGGCTGATCAGAACCAACGGGCAATTCAGGCAATGAGGGCTAAAAATTATACACTGGCAGAGAATGAATTCAGTGCGTCGTATGCAAATGCACCCACGGTATCGGCGTTGCGTGGTTTGTTTCAATCATTGAATTCTCAACATAAATCAAATCACGTCACTGAAGAATATTCTAAACTCCCAATCACATCTTCTTTGCGGACGAATCCCGCGATTCTATTGATTCTCGCCGATGCATATTTTATGAATCATCAAAAACAGGAAGCATTGTCGTTGTATCAGAAAATTCGTGAAATGAATTTCTCTGAATCGTATATTGAAGCGACTGCAATAAGAAAACAATTTATTCTTGATAGCATTGATTCGAATATATTTTATTCATTGATGTATAGCGGATTAGTTGATTCTGCAAAATTGAAAATAATTGACAATATTAGTGGAAATCAACATAATTCTGTGGTTATGCAATATCTTAAAGCAATATACGAATCTTCCCATAATGATTGGAATGCAGAGGTTTTAACTAATCTCGTTATGGAGACAACATCAAATGATCTGAAATATTTTGCACTCGTAAGAGCAGGACGGCGATTCTATGAGCTGAATTATTTTCAAGATGCAAAACGTTCATTTTGGAATGCGAAGAATTACATTCCTACGACAACTATGTCCAAATATTTGGAAGAACAGATAGAATTATGCGATTTTGTTTCAGTAAATATGGAGTGATTTCGTTCGTATTGTATGCAACAATGCTCTCAGGTTGTTCTACTGGATACGATACTGCAATTGAATGTTATTCAACATTGCAATTTCGGAAACATTCCCTTCCTTCATTCACAACGTACACCATGAATGTAAAATCTGGGAATGACTCCCGGATTGATGTATACCTTCAAATGCCGTATACCAATTTACGATTTGAAAAAACGGTTGAAGGATATAAATCATCATTTGCTGTTACATTTATCATCCGTAATATGGACAGTGAAATCATTCAAACGAAAGAACTTGAACGGAAAGTAATTGCAAAATCGTATGAAGAGTCAATTTCGCCGCGCTTCGATGCTCTATTACAATCATTTATTGTGCAATCGTCTGAATACAGCATGGAGATTGTTTCTGTTGACCATCTTTCACAATTACGATATAAAGAAGTAAAACAAATTAAACCGAAAAATTATTCTGATAGTAAAGTCTCTGCAAGCACAGTATTGCTCCTCGATACGGTCATTGCTGATGAAAAAGGCCTTTCGCTGCGTCCTGTCTTTCCTGCCCTCTTATCACGATTGAATGATTCCTTTGGAATATTCCAGGAATTATACAATGTTCACGAAGGCGATACGGTCACAATAGTGGAATCATTTTCGAAACCGAAAGCACAAAAAACGGAGGAGAACTCCTTTGTTTATTATATTCCGCCGTACAGACTAATACAGAATGGATGTGGGGAAGAAATTGACTCTGTATATTTAGAAATGGATTCCACGTTTCTTGTAACAAAAAATGATCTCCAACAAATAATCCAGTTTTATCCACTTCCTGCGAGTGGGTATAATAAAATCGACAGGAAGATCATCGTTACCCGTAATTCAATATCTGATACAATTCGATTTTCTAATACGTATTTCCTGTCTTCCCGATCTCCGCAATCGCCTCTAACATTTGAAGAAATTGCTGGCACTATGCGCTATATAATGCGTGAAGCAGAGTACGATTCAATCGTTGGTTTGGATGCTGAAAACGGCATTAAACGTATCAATCGATTTTGGGAAACTCATGGAGGAGCAGAGCGGAGAACAGAGTTCGAGCGAAGAATACGGGAAGCAAATGGACTATTTACCGAATGTACAAATGGGGCAGAAACCCCAATGGGAATTGTGTTTATCATTTGCGGAACTCCTGATTTCATTGAGTGCAGAGGCGGGATGACGGAAACATGGTTCTATAATATTGGAGAAAGAGCTTTTCCCATACAATTCCGACGGGAGAATGAAAACATCGCATATTATACACTTCTCCCATTTTCGGTGAATGACTCTTTGTGGCAATATTTTATCGATCGCTGGAGAAGATAATAGTGAAGTTCAAAAAAATATTGTTGACACGGATGAAGTACATCGGCGATGTTGTTCTAACAACTCCGATCATTCGAACATTGCGCGAAGCATACCCTGAAACGTATATTTCATATCTTGGTGATGCAAAGGCAGTTTCATTACTACAAAACAATCCATTTCTGGATGAGATTATTCCATTTGATTTCTCAAAGGATTCTCTTCCGTATCAGCTGAAGATGTATGCGTTGATGTACTCCAAAGGTTTCGATCTGACCATCGATCTTTACAGTAATCCTCGAAGCGCATTAATGACGTTTGCTACCCGGGCAACGATGCGCATCGGTGGAGATTCGAAAAGTCGAGGAAAATTTTACACGCATCGAATAAGCGATGATGGTCTGTTGAAGTCAGCGATCGATTATCATTATATGTCGCTTAAACCGCTTGGGATTGTTCCAAAACATTATAAGACGGAAATATTTTTAACGGTTGAAGAGAGATCTGACGCAAAACGGTTATTGCAATCGATTGGTGTTGACGTATTAAAAAAAATTGTGGCAATTCACCCCGGTGCAACATGGCCAAACAAGATTTGGTTAAAAGAACACTTTGCCGGTCTGATTAAAAATATAATAGAAAAAACCGATTGCGAGATTATTTTGAGCCCGGGCCCCCATGATTCGGAACTAATGAATTATCTTAAGAATCAGTACACTTCTCGCGTGACAATCCTTCCAATGCTTCCGGTGAGAGAATTAGCTTCAATATTATCGCAATCAACCGTTTTTGTCTCGAATGATTGTGGTCCGATGCATATTGGTGTTGCAGTTGGTACAAAAACAATTGGAATTTTTGGACCGGAACCGATTGAAATATGGTTCCCATACGATAGGAATGAAGGCCATTTACCGATGTTTAAGAAATTATTCTGCTCGCCTTGCAGGACAACAAGCTGTTTCAGAGAAGGAAATGAAACAATGGAGTGTATGAAGTTGATCACTGTTGAAGAAGTATTCAAAGCGGTTAGAGAGCGATTGTAGATGGCTTATCCCAAAAAGAATAATACCGAAATATCTCCTGAAACGATTCGAGCAATATTGGATCGCATCATTTATTATAATAATGAAAATGCATATTTGATTGCTTCATTTGATGGGGGAGGAAAAAATTTTACTGCAGTCGGCTATCTTCACGATCCGAGAGATGGGGAAGAATACTCTCTTTCCGGCAGTTGGGCAACACACACGAAATACGGGAGACAATTTACCATCAATTCGTATGAAACTCATTTGCCAAGTTC
>DMPG01000125.1:9615-11636 GCA_003456055.1 Bacteroidota bacterium
ATTGTCGAAATGTTTGGAAAAAATACTCTGGATGTTTTGAATCATCATCCCGAACAATTAATGAAAGTGGAGGGTATTGGCCGAAAAAAATATGCGGCAATTTCCGGAGCGCTTGCGGGAATGAAAGAGATGCAGGAGACACTCGTATTTTTAAAATCTCATGGAATTACAACAGGTGTTGCCATCCGGTTATACAAAACATACGGAAAGGTCGTTTCTGAAATATTAAAAACGAATCCGTATCAAATCATCGACGATGTTGTCGGAATCGGATTTCAAACTGCCGATACAATTGCAATGAAAATGGGTGTTCAGGAGGAAAGTATTTATCGTTTGACGGCAGGTGTTCGTTTTGTTCTGGATGATGCGTGCAGATCAGGCGGACACTGTTTTCTGCCGAAAGAGGAATTGACAGAACGTTCCGCTGCATTATTGAAAGTTGATGAAGCAAAGGTTGAGCGCGCAGTTCTTTCAGCAATTGAAACGGGATATCTTATCAGCGAAGGGGATGCTGTGTCCCCATTAAAATTATTTGAAGCCGAATTGTATTCTGCAAAAAAAATATCGCAGCTATTACATAAAGGAGAACGACCGCTCGATAAAAACAAATTATATAAAGCGTTAGATCATATTGAACAACGACATCACATTGAATTTGATGAGAAACAACGGCTTGCTGTTGTCAGTGCCGTATTAAATCCGATCACAATACTAACCGGCGGTCCCGGCACCGGAAAAACTCTCAGCGTGAATGGAATGATAGAACTTGCCGATGAACTTGGGATGCAGTATGTTCTTTGCGCACCGACGGGAAGGGCTGCGAAACGTCTTTCAGAAGTAAGTGAACGGGAAGCAAAAACGATTCACCGTTTGTTGGAATTCGATCCAAACAGCGGTCAGTTCCGCCGAAATGATAATGATCCGATCGAAGCAGATATTGTCATTGTTGATGAAGTATCAATGGTTGATACACAATTATTTGCGTCGTTGCTTGCAGCGATCAAACCCGAAGCACAGCTTGTTCTTGTTGGAGATGTCGATCAGTTACCGTCAGTAGGACCCGGTCAAGTTTTGCGGGATCTGATAGATTCGAAATCTCTTTCAACGATTCGATTGGATACGATTTTCCGTCAGGCTGAACGAAGTTCAATTATTTCAAATTCACATAAGATCAATCACGGCGGTGAACCTGAATTTGCAGATGATTTCCAGTTTATTGACGCAGAAACTCCGGAACAGATACAGAATCATATCATAGGGTTATGTTCAACAGTTCTTCCTCAGAATTATCAGTACGATCCATTTACAGATATTCAAGTTCTTTCACCAATGAACAACACCCCAAGCGGAGTGAAAGAATTGAATAAAAAATTACAACAGGTCTTGAATGGACGATCATCAATATGCTGGCAGGGAAATGAGCGAAAATTTCTTCATAATGATAAAGTGATGCAGATCCGAAATAACTATGAAAAAGAGGTTTACAACGGAGATATCGGAAAGGTTATAGGAGTTGATAAAGAGGATGGGAAACTATACGTAAATTTTTATGGGAAAGATGTTGAATATTCTTTCAATGATCTTGACGAACTGGTTCTTTCGTATGCAACAACGATCCACAAAAGTCAGGGAAATGAGTTTAATGCGGTTGTTATTCCTGTGTCGGTGTCTCATTTCATAATGCTGCAGAGAAATTTGATTTATACTGCAATCACAAGAGCAAAACAAAGGCTTTTTCTTGTAGGACAACGAAAAGCCCTTGCAATAGCAATAAATAATGCCAATACGCGTCAACGAAACACACAAATGATGAAAAGGTTACAGTCACTATTGTAGGTATAGGGTTTCATTATTTCATAGCATCTTGGTAATAGTTCCATAACAAAGCAATCTTATCTTTGTATCAAAAAAAGGAGTTGTTATGGAACACAAAGAACTTGTTTATTTCGCGTTAGCCTGCTTATTCTTATTTGTTACAGTATGGGATTCACGACGCTCGAACCGATCACTTTAATTCAATC
>DMPG01000125.1:11666-12303 GCA_003456055.1 Bacteroidota bacterium
CTCCTATTCTATTCCTGCCTATATTTACCCGTTATTCATTACTTCCTATTGAGGTATCTATGGAGCGTCTCTTTTCGCCTTGGCGATCAAAATACATTTCAACATTTAAAAATGAAAAACCCCGTAAAGGGGAATCATTGTTCTCTCGAATATTAAGGGAGAAAAAAGATGATAAAAATTTCATCATTGTTCGAAATAGTTATTGTTTTGTGATGATGAATCTTTATCCGTATAACAGCGGTCATTTAATGATTGTTCCGTATCAGCAAACATCAGAGATGAGTGACCTTTCGGCCGAAGAATTATCTGAAATTATGGAAACCACCTCTCAAATGATTGGCATACTCAAGAAAGTATTGAAACCTCACGGATTCAACTTTGGAGCAAATCTTGGCCGGGCAGCCGGTGCGGGAGTTGATGACCATATCCATTTTCATATTGTTCCGCGATGGAACGGTGACACTAATTTTATGCCGACCTTGGGCGACGTTAAAGTCGTTTCAGAAGATATGAGAGCAACATTTAAGAAGATCAAGAACGAAATCAAATCCCAAAAATCAAAAAGAAAATAATGAAAGCAATTCTTTTTTTTCAGATCATTTTATCATTTATCCTTTCCGCTCAACAATCGCACGCG
>DMPG01000120.1:0-837 GCA_003456055.1 Bacteroidota bacterium
GACATGACGAGCAAGCGAATATCCGTTCGTGTGCAATCCTGCGGAAGGAAGACCAATCAGAATATCTCCTTTTCTAATGTTCTTTCCATTCACAATCTTCTTTTTATCAACCACGCCGACAATCGTTCCGGCAATATCAAACTCTCCTGCAGGATAAAAGCCGGGCATCTCTGCAGTCTCTCCGCCAATAATTGAGCAGCCGTTTTCTTTGCATGCTTTTGCAAAACCGCCGATCACATTTTCAGCAACTGTTGGGGCAAGTTTTCCGGTTGCGAAATAATCCATAAAATATAATGGAACCGCACCACAGACAGCAATGTCATTCACGCAATGATTCACGAGATCTTGCCCGACAGTGTCGTAGCGTTTCATCGCAAAAGCGATCTTTAATTTTGTTCCAACGCCATCAACGCTTGAAACCAACACAGGTTCTTTTAGTTTGGGGAATTTTGCTTCGTAAAAGGCCCCAAACATTCCGATATCGGTCAGAACATTTTTAGTGAATGTTGAACGGACTGATTTTTTGATCCGCCGGACAACTTCTTCGCCTGCATCGATATTTACGCCTGCTTTTTTGTATGTATTTGCCAATTGTTAAACCTTTCATATTTGCATTAGAATATAAAAAAATTAAGTTATATAAGAAATTGAGAAAGGATTCCATATGACGGAAACAAAACAAAATGCAATTGATCTAATCAAGTCGTTACCCGATCAATCAACGATTGATGATATTATCAGCGAATTGCATTTCAAAATTCAAGTTGATACTGGATTAAAACAACTTGATGAAGGGAAAGGACTCCCTCACTCAGAAGTTGAAAAACGATTCGAAAG
>DMPG01000120.1:843-2696 GCA_003456055.1 Bacteroidota bacterium
GCAAAAGAAATGGGGGGCGTTCCTCAAAAAGAACCGATCATTTTTTTGAAGCCGACTTCCGCCATCATTGAAAACGGACAGAATATTGTCATTCCAAAAATGTCGAACAATGTTCATCACGAAGTTGAATTGACCGTGTTGATCGGTAAGCAGGGAAAGAATATTCCGCAGTCAGAAGCATTGAATTATGTTGCCGGATACGGAGTCGGTTTGGATATGACAATGCGCGATAAACAATCTGAAGCAAAGAAAGCGGGAAATCCCTGGGCGGTTTCAAAAGGATTTGATACATCAGCAGCACTCTCTCCTTTTATTGAAGCATCAAACATTTCTAACCCGCAAGATTTGGAAATCAAACTCACTGTCAATGGTACGGTGCGTCAGCACTCAAACACAAAGAAAATGATCTACACGATCGATGTTCTTATCTCGTATCTCTCTTCTGTATTCACATTAGAAGAAGGAGATATTATTTATACCGGAACACCGGAAGGGGTGGCTCAGGTTTTGCCTGGTGATGTTTTACAGGCAGAAATTCCAGGCATTGGAACGTTACAACACACTGTTCGATGAAGAAATTTTCTACGATAAAACAAGTTCTTAGGATCTTGAAAGGCAACCAAATTTTTCAGATGACGGTTGCAATTCTTATCGTTATCAATGTCACCGCTGCAATCGTTTATTTTTTTGAACACCGAAGCAATGCAGAGCAGTATAAAAATTACGGCGACGCATTATGGTGGTCGATCGTCACCGTTGCAACAGTCGGGTATGGAGACATTGTTCCAAAGACAGAACTTGGAAGGATCTTTGCATCGCTGACAATTTTGAGCGGTGTTATTTTAATTTCACTTTTTACTGCAACCATTTCATCGGTCTTTGTTGCAAGAAAAATTAAGGAGAGCCAAGGTTTGCAAGACATTGACTTCACACAACACACGCTCATCTGCGGCTGGAATGCACAGGTGGAAGATGTTCTTCGGATTTTTGATCGTTATCAGGTCAAACAAATGCAGGTCGTTCTGGTGAATGAAGCGCCGCCGGAAAAGATCGAAGCGGTCATCAATGCATTTCAAAACATCGAGATCAAATTTGTTCGGGGTGATTTTTCTCGCGAAACGATATTGAATCGGGCAAATGTAAAGTTCGCCGCCGATGCAATTGTGGTACCTGATACCGGAAGTTTAGGTGCGGACGAGAAAACACTCCTCTCGATATTAACAATGAAGAGTTTAAATCCTAAACTAAAGGTATGCGCGCATATCCTCAATAAGGAAAACCGTCAACATATCAAACGGGCAAACGCTGATGAGGTTGTCGTCAGCGATCAGCACACAGCGTTCTTTCTCGCAAATAATATCTTGTATCCCGGTGCGGCGCAGGTTGCCAGTGAAATGCTCGATTACGAACGTGGAAACGATGTTCACCGAATTGCAGTTCCGGAGATCTTTATTGGAAAAACATTCGGTGAATTATTTATCGATTTCAAACGATCAAAAAATTGGACGATCCTCGGTTTGGTGAATGAAGAAGAAACGGTGAACTTGAGCGATATTCTTTCCCACGATACATCCGCAATCGATGCGTTCATTGAGCGAAAATTCCGCGAAGCGGGGATCAATGTAGCAGAGAAATCCGGGGCACGCGTGAATGTCAATCCGCCGTTCGATTATATTTTACAAAAGAAAGATATCGCTGTCATCCTCGGGACATTCGAATGAAAACTCTTGATCTAGACTTTTTAGAAAAGATTCCTCTCTTCATTGGTTTAAAAAGAGATGAATTGGAACAGGTTCGTTCCATTATGACGATACGAACGGTAACAGAAGGTTCGTTCATTATCAGAGAAAATG
>DMPG01000317.1:0-2760 GCA_003456055.1 Bacteroidota bacterium
GCGGTGGGAGCATTTTATTTCTCGAATTTTGTTACTTCATATTTGTTGGAAAATGTAAAGATAGGGTTGTTTTTGTTCCACCGTTTTATCGGAATGTTGTTGTTCGTTTTTTTTATCACGATCAACCTTGGAAACATGGTGGTTTCTTTCTCAACATTGTATCGGTCGCCGGAAATGAATTTTCTGCTGACATCGCCGGTTTCGTATCTGAATATCTTTGTCATAAAATTCCTTGATAATTTCTTCTACAGTTCCGGCACATTGTTCATGGTCGGATTTTCTGTGTTGTTGGGCTATGGATTTTATTTCAATTTGCCATGGCATTTTTATGTGTTGATGATGTTCGGTGTCCTCGTTCCTTTTATGTTCTTTGCAGCTTGTGTAGCAGTGATCATTCTATTACTGGTAATGAAACTTGCTTCAAAGATCAATTTTCGACTGCTTGCCGGCAGCATTGTTATTCTCTATATCAGTCAGATATATTTCTATTTTAATGTTTCCAGTCCCGTGCATCTTGTTCAAGAAGTAATGAAATATTATCCGAATGTCGATCTCTATTTTGGATCGCTTGATCCGCTTGCATTAAAACTTCTGCCGAATTTTTGGGTTTCGGAGATCATGTATTTTTACGTTACTAATAATTTTTCTCTTGTCCTTCAATATACATCGCTGCTGGTAATCTCAACTGCCGGTTTATTTGTCATTTTACTTGCCGTTGCAAACGGTTTCTTTTATTCAACATGGATCACATCGCTTTCCATTAAATCTCTCACCATACGGTCACTTGAATTAAAGAATACTTTTTTTAGTTTCGGCAAGCGTTCTTACTTCTCTCCGCAAACGGAAGTATTACTGAAAAAAGAATTGTGGCAATTTTTGCGTGAACCTAGCCAATGGATACATTTTGCTGTGATGATGGCATTATTGATCGTGTTTTTGGCGAGCGTAAGCAGTTTAAGTATAAAATTAGAATCACCGGAATTAAAGGCAGTGGTCTATTTGATCGTGTTTATTTTCAATATCTTTTTGATCAATTCAATAGCACTGCGTTTTGGTTTTCCGATGATCAGTCTTGAAGGAAATGCGTATTGGTCAATTCGAAGTTCGCCAATTGCGCCTTCAGCAGTATATTGGATAAAATTTTCCATTGTAGTGATCTTTCTGACTGTGTTAAGTATTGTGATCGCGTGGTTGTCAAATATTCCATACCTCTATCCACAAAAGGTATTCAATCAATTTCCGATTCCGCCATCCTTTGTTGCACCGCATACTTCTATAAAAATACTTGCATACTATTCTATTGTCATCACCCCCATTATTACGGTAACGCTAGTAAGTATCAATGTCGGATTAGGTTCGGTCTATGCTAATTTTATCGAAAAGAATCCGATCCGTATCGCTTCATCGCAGGGAGCAACAATGACATTTCTGCTGAGCGTTGTATATTTAGTGATTATTCTTGCTGTATATTATTTTCCAACAACGATGATGTTCGTATCTGCATCAAAGAATTCTCAGGTCAACTGGAGTATACTAAAGATTGTATTTTTAGTAATCACTGTTCCATCGTTGGTTGTTATCGGGATTTCTCATGTGCTTGGTATTCGTTCATTACAAAGAGATTATTAATGAAATACATTTTCATACATATTTGGCTCTTTACTTCACTGATGTTTTCGCAAGACGTGGATGTATATTATAGCCGAATGGCTGAAGAAAATTTTTTGCTTGGAATGAGGCAATATGCACAAAAAGATTTCAAGGCTGCACTCCAGTCATTTGAACAATCAAAATTGAGTTTACCGATGAATCACCGTATTACTGCAGCGATGATCATGGAGGCTAAAACCTGGTATGCTTTAAAAGAATATTCTCTTGCAATTGCCGTTTGTGATTCTATTGCGGTGCATTTTCCGGGATCACTATATATGGAAGATGTCGTGTTTACGCGGGGAATGTGTTATTATAATCAAACCTTTTACGAAAAAGCATTTCGAGAAATGGAAAATGTTGTTCTGATCGCTCAACAACGGTTAAACAAAGAGCATTCCATTAAAGTGATTGAGCATCTTGCTGCTGAATTCTTCTCCGTAGATCAGATCGATTCATTGATACGCTCATCAACGAATGATGACATTAAAAATGTACTGGCAGTAGTTCAATCTGAACGGTTATTTCAGATCGGAAAAATTGATGAAGCAAAATCCCGAATTGATACATTCAATCCAGCCATTGCAGAACAACACTTGATCTTTCGGATCAATCGATTGAAATCAAGGATCGAAAAAGGAAATGCTGTCCGCATTGGTGTTCTTCTGCCGTTATTGACTTCGTCGACTGTCGAAACGCGTGAGAAGAAAATTGCGACTGAAGTCCTGGAGGGTATTCAACTTGCCGTGAGTGATTATGAGGAGCGGACTGTGTCCGGACAGGTATCTGTTGAATTAGATATTAAAGATTCAGAAAAAGATTCAGCGAAGATCCTTTCAATTATTTCAGAGTGGTCTGAAAACAGTAATATTGTCGGAATCATTGGTCCTGTGTTCAGCAATGAGACGATCCATGCTGCAAAAACTGCCCAGGCTCTTTCTATCCCGATCATTTCCCCGACAGCGACCGATGAAGGAATATCATCGATTGGCCAATTTGTTTTTCAGGCAAATTCTACCAACGGCTCCCGCGGAAAAGCTTTGGCACAATATGCGGTCCATGTGTTAGGCGCAAAGAATATTGCCATTCTTGGTTCGGCAATGCCTCTTG
>DMPG01000317.1:2823-4117 GCA_003456055.1 Bacteroidota bacterium
TACGCGCAATTCGTGATGCTGCGGCAAATCTTAACCCAAGTTATGTCGTATCACTGCGGGGGAAATTAGATGCAGCGGAGATTACCCGCAGGTTGGTTTCGCTCGGTGTTCGTTTTTCATTGATCGATTCCGTTATCGCAAAAGGATCGACCTTGAATCTTACCCCGCTCTTTGGAGACAGTGCGCGAATGATTGCGGATCAGCTTAAACTTCCGGTAAAAAGAGTGATTCCGTATCTCGATAGTCTGCAATATCCGGTATCGTCAATCGATGTGATATTCTGTCCTATCTCAAACAGTCATGAGATCGGTGTGTTATCGTCACAATTAACCTACTATAATATCAATGCAACCGTTCTTGGATCAGGTGAATGGAACGATGCAAATGAACTGGATATTAACAAACGCTATACCAACGGCGTTATTTTTGGCAGTGACCGATGGATCGAACGGAATGAACAAACGAACAGGATCTTTTCGAAATACGCACAGCGGTATAGCAAAACAATTTCTGACAATGTGATGTTCGGTTATGATGTGATGTCGTTGATCATTCATCAATTTAGGGATGGTGTTTTAACCCGCGAGCAGCTTGCAGAAGCATTAAAAACCGTTACTGAGTTTACAGGAATACGAAACACCATTTCGTTGACAAAAGATCGCGCCAACAGTTCTCTGCATATCTTGGAATATAAGAACGGAGCTATTTCGAAACTCCAGACGTATTCGTATCAATAGTGTGATTATTCTGAGAAATTATTTTCTTCTGTCAGAATATCATTGATGTCAGATTTTCAAATGTCTTAAAAGAAGTTTTTTGAATAACCATCATAAAAACTCACCACAATGGCTAAACCGAATCTCAACGAATCTTCGGAACCTGTTGTGCAGTATACAACAATAAAAGAATGGCCCGAAGATGAACGCCCGCGGGAGAAATTGATACGACACGGCGCGGCATCGCTCTCCGATTCCGAACTTCTCGCGATCCTCATTAACATCGGAACAAAAAAATCTTCCGCAGTTGATGTTGCTAAAAAACTGCTGAGGGAAAATAAATCGCTCCGAAATATCGCATCCCTTTCCGTTGCTGATCTAAAGCAAAAAAAGAATAAAGGAATAGGGACGGCAAAAGCTGTAACCATTGCTGCAGCGTTTGAACTTGGCCGGAGAATATCAGCATCAACGCCGGAAAGTAATGAACCGATCAGATCTCCGGAAGATATTCAACAGCGTTTTGGACCGAAACTTCGAGATCTACAGCAAGAAGTTTTTATGGTGCTCTGTTTAAACAG
>DMPG01000140.1 GCA_003456055.1 Bacteroidota bacterium
GACATAAATGTGAACATGCCGGTTTGATAAAAAAAGTGAAAGCACTTGAGCGAGATTATTTATCGGGCAAAACCGGCATTGCAGAGGATGTAATGAAATTACTTCAGCAATGGCTTCGGCATCACATTATGAAAACTGATAACCAATATTCATCACATCTTGTTCAAAACGGAGTGCGGTAAGAATTAAATTAAAATCGATTTAGTACTATTCGGAATGGATCCGAATATTTAAATTCTGCTTACAATATAATTTAACCACGGAGGGTTATATGTATTCCAATCTCACATCAATCTATCGGTTTAGATTACCGAAAATATTCTCGTATCGAAATATTCTCCTGTTAGTTCTATTCGTTGCATGTCCTGAATATTTTGCTATTACTCAACAAAAAGAGCAAACCATAGCTGAAAATACTTCGATAACAAAAGAAGAGAATAGTGTTGAATCCCAGCAATTACAGGAGCAATCGTTATTCGATCAGCAAGTGGTATTGGGTACTTTCTTAGGAGTACGCAATCNNCAATAAAAAATGATCTTTGGCAGAACATCTCGGGTGGAAATAATCAGTCTGCAGCGGATCTTTTTAATATTGATGTTTCAATCTCTGCTGATTTACAGGAAGTAATCGGATGGAACGGTGCTTCGATGTTTGTCCATTTTTTTGGAAATAATGGTAACAGTGTCAGCANNACAAATGATCAGCAATATCGAAGCGTATTCAACTGGAAAACTATATCAATTCTGGTTCCAACAAAAATATTTCGATGAAAAACTTTCTCTCCTTGCTGGAATATTTGATTTGAACAGCGAGTTTTATGTTACGCAAACTTCCGGATTATTTCTAAACGGTTCGCATGGAGTCGGAATAGACCTTGGTCAAACTGGGAATAATGGTCCCTCTATTTTCCCTAATGCTGCTTTGGCATTTCGTATCGCTTATTTTGGGGTTGACAATTCATACATGCAATTTGCGGTATTTGACGGAATGCCTGGAGACTCGCAAGATCCATCCAAATTCGGAATCTCCTTATCATCTGCCGACGGATATTTTGCCGTTGCTGAGTTTGGGTTTGAAAAAGAGAATGCAAACAAGGTCGGTTTTGGTTTATGGAAATATTCAGGTACGTTCAGTGATCTATGCTCAGAGATCAATCCATCTCTTGAAATTCAACGAACTGATAATTACGGTGGATATATACTGATCGATCAGATGTTGTATCAAAATATTCTTTCATCAACCGAAGGGCTTCGTGGTTTTGCACGCTTCGGTCTCGCGAACGGACATATGAATTGTTTTAATTATCATATTGGCGGTGGTGTCGTATACACAGGACTTTTTCCTTTCCGCGAAGAAGATGAACTCGGATACGCAGTGGCTTCTGCTCATGCAAGCAACGATTATCGTTCATACTTTCAATCGCTCTATCTGGCAAGTGTGTCGTCAGAAACATCACACGAACTCACTTATAAAATGAAATTAGCTGAATGGTTCTTTGTACAATATGATGTTCAGTATGTTGTGCATCCTTCAGCAGATCCATCAATCTCAAATGCGTTAGTGGGTGGAATTCGATTGGAAGTGAATTTGTAATCGCTCTTTTTTATTTCGGTTTTCAAATGGGACTTAGGAAAGAATTGCATAGACGATTCGTAGACCAAACATCCAGTCCCACTGGAATTCTTTGGGATTGTATGTTTGCAATCTGATTTCTATCCCAGAGTTCAACGGCAAAAGCCATCCGCTTGGGGCTCTCGGACAACATTGGTTACTATGTATTGAATCGGATAAAAACATCGTTGACCTGTTTGTCAATAAGATTAATGATATTCGGAAGCACATCAATTGATAATCCAATAGTTGTCCACGCTTTTTCATTGATCGGAGGGACGAATAATTCACCGCTGTTTCCCAAACTCATTGCATGAACAATTGCATCGGCAATATGAATCACCGATGTTTCTAATTCAAACTGTTTTGCATTTGTTGGGTTGTGATGAAAAAGAATAATTTCCTCAAAACTCTTGGGTAATTTCCAAAGTTGAATAAGTGCGCTTCCTACTTTTGCATGGTCAAAACCAAGAACCTCGCGTTCAACCTTATAAAGTGGAGTAGCTGATGCTGCTGCAAGTGAGAATACCCTCTCAGCATACTCAGGAATTTTGCTGACAATAATCAATCGTCCAATATCGTGTAACATTCCCGCCACAAAATATCGCTCAATATTCGGCTCCTTAAAGTAACTAGCAATAATTCTGGAAGCGACTCCGCACGCAATGCTGTGTTTCCAGAACGAATCCATCGTAATAAATTGTACCGGTATATTTTTGAACGTATTGATGATGGATGTTGCCAATGCAAGATCGCGCAGCTGTTGAGTGCCGACAACTATTACAGCACGGGAAATGGTATCAATATGTCGTGGAAAACTATAGAATGCACTGTTGACGATCTTTAACAATCGGACAGATAAACTGGAATCTTGAGAGATAATAGAACTGATATGTCCGGCCGATGCTCGAGAACTTCGTATTGCTTCATCAAGTTGTATATACACATCTGGGACCGATGATAATTTGTCCATATCAGAAAGTAAATACTGTAAATCAGCTTTCATTAGACATTCCTTTCGAACATCGTACGGCCAGCCGATGTGTGATATGGCGGATTAATTCAGAGGTAAATGGCCCGCGATGAATATTGTTACAAAAAAGGTCTTGTATTTCAATTTTTGCAAATTTTAGGATTAGCGGATCAATTGATGATGTCTGTTCGTGATCATTTCCTTCAATTGAAACTTCAAAAACTTCCCATTCTCGTAATGTTTTAATAATATTTTCTGTAACAACGATTCCTTTTTGGAACAGAAGCAAACCGTGTTGATCTTTTACCGGTTCTTCAAGGACCATTTTTGAAGTAAGGTCGTCAATAAATATTTTAGGCATAAAATTCCTCTATTTGAGTTTAGCAATCTGTTATTCACCAATTGTGCCAGCATTAATAATCTCATTGCAGAGAGTATTGGTGATTTACCGAAATTCTACATCGTGAAATTTTAGCAGTTGGCTAATATTCTTCACCAATTTTTAAGAATTTCCTGCCATCACCAAATAATTCAATGAAATTATAGTTTTTTTTATAGTTGATGTTGGCACGCAATGTGTAAAGAGATGATACAACTTGACATTGGAAAGGAATACGTATGCGCACATCTTCTTTGACAACACAGAAAAACAGATTTCAATCCGGAAAAGATTTGATATCGTTCCGATCATTCCTGAATACGGTAGAGTACAAAGGTGAACATTGCAGTTCATGCGGACATACATGGAGTGAAAAGGGGGAACTGCATTATAAACATTGCAGATTCTTTGTCTCTTCACATTTGCATACTGCAAAGAATAATTAATCGATAACAAAGAATAGTTTGAGAACATGAAAATACTACTTATAGAGGATGATGACTCACAGCGAACGTTGTTACGATATATTATTGCAAAAAAATCAAACGGCGAGTTATATGAGGCGAAGAATGGAATTGAAGGTTTACGATTAATAAATATATATTCACCGGACCTGATCGTTCTTGATCTCTGGATGCCAGTAATGAGCGGATTAGAAATGCTTGATAAATTACGACAAGATGCTGACCATAAATCGATTCCGGTTATAATCATCACGGGGATGGGTGACAAAGATACAATTCAAAGTGTTGTTTCAAAAGGAATTGCCGGATATATTTTGAAACCATTTACGGCGAACCAAATATACTCGGCGTTGTCAAAATTTTTACCATCATTGCATGCCGTAGTAGATTGAAAATAATAATCATACTATTTTTTGATCGTTGATATTTCACAATGTAAAAGAGCATAAATAGAAAT
>DMPG01000192.1:0-448 GCA_003456055.1 Bacteroidota bacterium
ATTGCGTAATTAATTCCCGCTGTATATTGGCGGGAATTTGTTTTTATAAAAACTGAATGAAGCATAAAGAAAAAAAATCGATAATATTTTTGACCGGCTTTATGGGGAGCGGTAAAAGTACCGTTGGACCAATCCTTGCCAATACGATGGGGTACAAATTCATCGATCTCGATCTGTTGATCGAAGAGCGAGAGCATCGTAAGATCAGTCAGATTTTTGCTGCTGAAGGTGAACAAAAATTCAGGTTGTTGGAACGTGAAATGTTAAAAGAAATTCTCGTTAACAATTTAACGATCATTTCGCTTGGGGGCGGGACGGTTGCGAACAATGAAACCCTTGAATTGGTAAAACATCATGGAGTGATGGTCTATCTGAAATCAGATGCTGAACATATCTTTCAGCGTCTTCGGACAAAGAGTGACCGCCCGATGCTTCGAGATGATAATGG
>DMPG01000192.1:461-2953 GCA_003456055.1 Bacteroidota bacterium
ACGCGTGAACAATTTTACCAACAGGCCGATATCGTTATTACAACGGATGATAAAAAAATCGGATACACTATTGATGAACTTGCAAAAAAACTCTCTCCATACATTGACTAAAAAATACCATATCGTTAACGTTCCATTAGGGAATAGATCGTATCCGATCTATATCGGTACGAACCTGTTGAAAAATATCGGTGAATTATGCGTTGATCATACCATTGCGCGAACGGTCGTCATTATCACCGATGAACATGTCGCACGGTATTATCTTCCATTGGTAAAGAGAAGTTTAGAAAAGAAAAAAATCTCTGTGCACTCGATCGTTCTTCCACCGGGGGAACGGCAAAAAAGTTTAGAAACTGCAGAAAAGATCTATACAAAATTGTTGGGATGGAATATTGAACGAAACTCAACGATCGTTGCATTGGGCGGAGGCGTTATTGGAGATCTTGCAGGATTTATCGCCGCCACGTATCAACGCGGAATTGGTTTTATACAAATTCCGACGACGTTATTGGCGCAGGTTGATAGTTCAGTCGGAGGAAAAGTTGGCATCAATCATCCTCTTGCAAAGAATATGATCGGTGCATTCCATCAGCCCCAATTTGTTCTTGCTGACACATCCGTTCTGAAGACATTGCCGAAACGAGAATTGATCTGTGGAATGGGTGAAGCAGTAAAGTATGGAGTTATTTTAGATAAGAAATTCTTCTCCTTCATTGAACAGAATTTGAACAAAGCACTGCTGGGGGAGCATACAATCGTATCGCATATCATCCGCCGCAGCTGCGAACTAAAAGCCTATGTTGTTTCCCGCGATGAAAAAGAACAGAACCTAAGGGCTATATTGAACTTTGGTCATACCATTGGGCATGCACTGGAACATGCCGGCAAATTATCGTTATTGAAACATGGTGAAGCTATTCTGTATGGAATGATCGCCGAAACAAATATTGCTTTTGAATCGGGAATGATCTCGTTTGCTGACCAAGAACGATTGGAACGATTGATCAAACGCATTCCCATTCCATCGCTGAGTCCGCTGCGATTGAAGAATGCGAAACTGTTTGAAACGATGAGAAACGATAAAAAAGTGAAGGATGGTTCGATTCGGATGAACCTTCCATACACGATCGGAAAGATTTCATTACCAATGAACGTTGATGAACGATTGATCCACCGTGCAATTGATTATGTAAAACTCGTTGGCGTATAACGTTACTTTAATACTCGTAGAATATAGAAATCAAAACTCTGCACTTACTCCGATCGATGGTAACAAACCTATCCCTCCGGAAGCCTGTTTAACTTCTTTTGTCCGTTCGTCAAACACCGGAATATCGAGTGCTTTTCTGTTATAAATATTTTGAATGTCAATATAGGTGATTAAATTCCACCGTTCAAAATTCCAACGGCGGTCAACACGAATATCTAAACTATGGTTTGCTCCAATGCGGGATGAGTTATATGCGCTTACAATTTGTGTTCCATTGGCATTGTAAGGTGTGTACGGTCTGCCGGTTGCAAATCGAAATTTTCCGCTGAATTCCCACAATTCATTCAAAATATATCCGCCGCCAAGATTGATGATCCATCGTTGATCGTATGCACTTGCTCGTGAAACGCCATCTAACGCAGTGAACTTTGTTTCATTCCAACTAATGCTTACAAGTCCATAACAGGGAACTTCTGATAACTTCTTTTGTAAAAATAATTCCATTCCGCGAGCTAATCCAGTTCCATTGCTTACCAACGGATCAAGTCCGAAGGAAGCGTAACCATCCTGCGAACCTCCAAAACCGGCACCGGTATTTGCAAGAACAAGATACGGACGAGCAGTACTTGCAGGATAATCAGAATAATTTTTGATATATCCTTCAAGGCTGACCTTAACATCGGATCGGAGCAAATATTCTACGCCGGTTACATATTGATCGACTGAAACATAATTTAAATTTCTATTTGCTGGATTTGCTACCAGCCAAATGTATGATGGTGCCTGATGGTATTTGCCAATACTGGTGGTAAAAGTCAGGAGAGGAGATACAGCATATGCAACAGAAATTCGTGGAGAAAAAGAAATAGTATTTTTGATCAAATTAAAATAATCAATTCGCGCACCAATATTTAAACGAATAGTGTTCGAAAGTAACTGCGATAGTTGAACATACCCTGCTGATTTTATAGCCGTGGTGTCGAGAGTCGAATTTACTGTTAATTGCTGGCCAAAGTTCGTCCAAAATGGCGGCAAAATAATATTCGATCTGAAATCAATAAATTTGCCTAATCCCCCAAATGAAATTTCCGATTCTTTACTCAGTTGAAAAACAACGTCGGCACGAAGCGATGTTTCATATTCGTCCGAAGAACTTTTGAAGATCGGATTCAGCAGGCTATCGTTCTGGATAAAATTATATCCATTGTAGGTTTGACTAAATGTAACGTTTGAAAAACCGTGATCGAGCAAATGCCTCCACGATATTCCCCCTAGAAAT
>DMPG01000192.1:3078-3375 GCA_003456055.1 Bacteroidota bacterium
CCGAATCCGGCAGCTTTAAAGATAAAATCGAGATAACTTCGTCGAGCCGAGAAAAGAAATGAGCCGTTCTCATTCGTTGGACCTTCAAGATTCAACCCAAATTGTGAGGCGGAGATCGTTGCTTTTCCACCGAGTCGGTCGGTTCTTCCATCCTTCAATTCTATTGCCAGAACTGAAGAAAGTTTATCGCCATACTTTGCACCGAATCCGCCGGTCTTAAATGTTGTTTCATTCACAAAATCTAGATTGATGTAACTCAGTGGTCCGCCGCTAGCACCTTGTGTTCCAAAGTGATTG
>DMPG01000105.1:0-199 GCA_003456055.1 Bacteroidota bacterium
CCGATTTTCGACAGCAAATGCTGATGCACCAGGTTCGCCACTTAAACGGAATTCTGCTGACCCACGAGCATGTCGATCATATTTTTGGTCTCGATGATATTCGTGCCTTCAACTGGGTACAGAAACAACCTACCGATATTTATGCTGAAGAGCGTGTACAAGTAGCTATCCGGCGCATTTTCGATTACGTTTTCGCTAC
>DMPG01000105.1:305-12403 GCA_003456055.1 Bacteroidota bacterium
AACCGATGTAAACCGATTGGAAGATGCCGAACTTGAAAAACTTCGCGGATTAGACGTTTTGGTGTTAAATGCCTTGCGGAAAGAAGATCATATTTCGCATTATAACCTGAACCAGGCGCTGGAAATTATTGCCAAATTAAAACCTGCCAAAGCTTATTTAACGCACCTTTCGCACCAAATGGGTTTTTATGATGAAGTACAAAAAGAACTTCCGGAGAATGTTTTTTTAGCTTACGACGGGCTGGTTTTGGAGGTAAATTGATTCTTCGTATTAGCTAAAAATAACTAGAGAAAAACTTGTTGATGACGTATTGAAATTTTAAATTTGTACGTCAATTATATTTGAATGGAAACAAAACTTACAATTCGGTTAAAAAAGAAGGTTATTGACAGGGCTAAAGATTATGCCCAGAATCATAAAATTAGCCTTTCTAAACTGGTGGAGTCTTACCTTGAATCTGTTACTGAGCACCAAAAAGAAGAAATTGAGATTACTCCTCTGGTTGAAAGTTTAAGTGGGGTTATTCATTTGAAAGATGATCTTGATCTTAAAAAAGATTATTCTAACTACCTGACAGATAAATATAAATGAAATCTTTATTTTTGGATACCAATATTGTAATTGATTTGCTGGCCAAACGAGAACCGTATTATAGATCGGCTGCACAGTTATTTTCATTGGCTGATAAAATGGAAATTCAATTATCTGTTTCTGCTCTTACATTTGCAAATACAAACTATATCCTACTAAAAGAAAAGAAACCTGAAGAAGCCAAGTTGATTCTTCGTAAATTGAAATTACTTGTTAGAGTGAATAGCCTTGACGATAAAATCATTGGTTTGTCGCTGAATGACAGTGATTTCAAAGACTATGAAGATGCCTTGCAATACTATTCTGCTCTTGAAAATGGAGACAATATAATTATAACACGTAACCTGAAAGATTTCCAAAAGTCTAGAATACCTGTGTTGACAGCAGAGCAATTTCTTCAACAAATTTAATCTTCCTAAGCTTTAGAATATTCGTTCTACAGGCACCACTGGCATGTCGTCGAAATCAACCATTGCATTGATCAATCCAACCTTTTGATAGGAGCGAATATCTTCTTCCCTGATTTCTTTTTCTGAAATAATTTGCTGGTCGAGCAAAAACTGCCGCTGAGTTCCTTTGAGCAGTGGAGTTAGGGGTGTTACCCAATTTTGTCCATCAAAAAACACCAGGTTGGCAGCAAATGAATCGGTGACTAAACCATTTTTAACAATGATGATATCGTCGTAAATCCCACGGAGAGCAAATAAATGCTGAAGAATTTCGCGACCGGTATATTTCAAATGATAATCGATGCTTTCGTGATGAACTACTTTCAGGCTTTTAACCGAACGAAACAGGTACGGTGTAATCTCTATCTTTTCGATGGTTTCCCGGTATAAAACCCGAACCTTAAATACACCAGACGTGCAGTCAGCGGGAATAGAAATTGCTGATGCCAGCGGAATCCTTGCAGCTTTGGGGAATAATTCGTCCATCGAACGATCCATCCTGTTTTGGTGATATTCCAGATTTAGAATCTTACCATCTTTAAGTTTTATCGATTCAACTAATTGGCACATAAACTTTACTGATTAGTTCGTTGTATTCGGTTGTACAGTCGCTTAAAAATGTTATTCCACCGCCACTTTTAAAGATCAGTTTATTGCGGTCTTGCTCCAAATATCGGATTAAAACGCAACTATCTAGATTTTTCCCATCAAAAACACCAAAAATTCCGGTGTAATATCCTCGTTTATAACCTTCAGCTTTACGTATAATTTCAACTGTTTTTTGTTTTGGAGCACCGCAAATTGATCCGGCAGGCAACATTTTTGCTAAAATCGTACCAATCGATTGCTGGTAATTCGCCGGAAGTTTACCTGAAATCTGAGAGCTCATTTGTAGCAAATCGCCCCGGTTGGTGCAAATTTGGTCAATGTACATCAGCCGATCAACCTCTACATCTGAAGCAACCATACTCAAATCATTTCTTATCAGATCAACAATGGTATGGTGTTCTGCTACTTCTTTCTCATCATTCAATAGCCGCTGGCTGGCGTTCTCAATGCTGGCATCAATCGTTCCTTTCATCGGATAGGAGGAAATGATACCATCGTTGATACGGACGAATATTTCAGGAGAGAAACAAACGAACTGATTTTTAAGCCATATTTTATAAGGAGCTTCGCTTAAATGAAAGATTTCTTCAGGTGTCAGATTTGTTGTTACCTGCGTAGGCATAGTCAGATTTAGCAGATAGGTATCGCCGTTATGAATATGATGTTGAACCATTTCGAACGCTTCCGTGTATTTTTTTTTTTCGGGTGCATGTATATCCCAACGGACTTGTTTCACCTGAATATCTTTGGAAGAAAAATTGCACAATTGAGGGGTTTTCCAGAGTAATTTTGTGTCGTTAAGCTCCAGAATCAATGGTTTCTGAAAGTCGAAATCTATAATAAAAACGAATGGCCGGGCAAGTGCGCCCAATTCATTCATTTGTTCGACAGTATGTTGTTGTATTTCGTCCATTTCAGGGCTCAAAGATAGGGAAAACAATGAAAGTAGACTGGATTCGGGAAAGCGGAAAATGGATTGGTTTTTTGCTGATTTTCTTACGGAAAACTGTAAATTGCGCCCAATAATAATCGATGATTCGTTAATTTTGAATGATGAGTATAGCGGAGAATATAGATCAGATTAATTCGAATTTACACGCAAATATACAGTTGGTTGCGGTTTCGAAGACTAAACCTGCAGAACTTCTGATGGAAGCTTACCGCAATGGGCAAAGGGCATTCGGTGAAAATAAAGTTCAGGAAATGGTCGGAAAATACGAGGAACTCCCCAAAGATATTGAGTGGCATTTTATTGGTCATTTGCAAACAAACAAAGTAAAACAAATTGCTGATTGGATTCATTTGATTCATTCAGTTGATAGCGAAAATGTAGCTGCTGAAATTCAAAAACGTGCTGAAAAAGCAAAGCGAACAATTGATGTTCTGGTTGAAGTAAATACTTCTGAAGAAGCAACAAAGTTTGGTGTAAAACCTACGAAAGCAATGGAATTATTAAAATTCGTAAGTCAATTTCCGAATATTAATATTAATGGCTTGATGACAATTGGTCCTTTTACTGAAGATAAAGATGCGTCGAGGGATTCATTTAGAATATTAAAATCTATCTTTGATGAAGCGAACAATGTAATATTTATAAAAAAACCTATGATTGAACTTTCCATGGGAATGACTCATGATTATGAAATTGCAATTGCCGAAGGCTCAACGATGATTAGAATTGGGACTGCAATTTTTGGTTCACGAACAATCAACATTAATTAGGAGGAAGCATGAAACTCACTCCACTCGATATAAAGAAACAAGAGTTCAAAAAAGTTCTTCGCGGATATGATTCCGTAGAAGTTGATGCTTTTTTGGACACTCTATCCGGGGAATTTGCCGATTTACAAAAACAGATCAAAGAGATGAGGGAGCAAGCAATCGAAAGTGAAGTGCAACTTCGTGATTTCAAACAAAAAGAACGAGATTTGCAACAAGTATTAATGCAGGCACAAGAGAATAGTTCACGGACGATCGAAAATGCTCGAAAAGAAGGCGAACTGATTATCCAGGAATCTGAATTGAAAGCGAGTCAGATCCTCGATCATGCTCGAATGGAAGTAATGAGGGCAAAAGAGGAAGTGACAAATCTGCGCGCAAAGAAAGAAACTCTTATTAGCAGATTGAAAGTTCTTTTGAACTCAGAGGTGGAACTTATCAAAGCACTTGAAGCGGATGAAGAAATGAATAGACGAGATCAAAGCCAGGGTACCGGCAGAGAACAATTCCTTATTGATGATGTATTAAAAAGATTATAATGTCAACACTCCGAGAACAAATACAAGAAGCATTAAATTTTCTTCGCACAAAGAATCAATCAAACCCACCTGTTGGTATCATTCTTGGTACCGGACTCGGTGGATTGGTCAAAGAGATCAAGATCGATACAGTAATTGATTATTCCGATATTCCTCACTTCCCTGTTTCCACGGTTGAATCACATAAAGGAAAGTTGATTTTTGGAACTCTTGGCGGGAAAAATATCGTCGCAATGCAGGGACGTTTTCATTTCTATGAAGGTTACACGATGCGTCAAGTTACATTTCCTGTTCGTGTAATGAAATTTTTAGGAGTAAAAACGCTGTTAATATCAAACGCAGCCGGAGGGATGAATCCGTTATTCGCTAAAGGCGATATAATGCTGATTGCCGATCATATAAATCTGTTGGGAGATAATCCTTTAATTGGACATAATGATGATGAACTTGGACCGCGGTTTCCAGATATGTCCGAACCATATTCAAAAGATCTGATCGCATTGGCAGAAAAAACTGCTCTTGATCTTAAGATACGCTTGCAAAAAGGGGTATTTGTTGCAGTCTCAGGTCCTAATTTAGAAACACGTGCCGAATATCGCTTCTTACGCGGTATTGGCGCTGATGTTGTAGGAATGTCTACAGTGCCTGAAGTTATTGTAGCAGTGCACCAGTCGATGCAAGTGCTTGGTTTTTCAATTATGACTGATGAATGTTTTCCTGATGCACTGAAACCTGTTTCATTACAAGAGGTAATTACAGTAGCAAATGAATCAGAACCAAAATTAACGGCAATTATGAAAGAAGTGGTAGCGAGATTATAAATGTTTAAAGAACTTACCGATAAAATAAACTATTCCGAAGTTGAAGAAGAAATATTAAAATTTTGGGAAGAGAATAAAGTTTTTGAAGAATCGGTTTCTTCAAGAAATGGAAAACCGCAATTCACTTTTTACGAGGGACCACCGACGGCAAATGGACGTCCGGGAATTCACCACGTAATGGCAAGAACATTGAAAGATGCAATTTGCCGGTTCAAAACAATGAGCGGTTTCCAAGTGCGGCGTAAGGCCGGCTGGGATACCCATGGTTTACCGGTTGAGATTGAAGTTGAAAAGCAGATTGGAATAAAGCATAAAGATGAAATTATTGATTTTGGAGTTGAAAAATTCAATAAAGCATGCCGCGAGTCTGTGTGGAAATATAAAGTTGACTGGGAAACAATGACACGTGAGATGGGATATTGGGTCGATCTCAATGATCCATATGTGACGTTCGAGAATAATTATATTGAATCCATATGGTGGGCGCTGAAACAATTCTACAGCAAGGATATGATCTATCGTGGATACAAGATCCAACCGTATTGTCCGCGATGTGAAACTCCGCTTTCATCTCATGAAGTTGCGCTCGGTTATAAGGATGTAAAAGATCCGAGTGTTTATATCAAAATGAAATTGAAAGATGAAATCAATTCCTATTTTCTTGTGTGGACGACAACGCCATGGACATTGATTTCCAATGTTGCGCTTGCAGTTCATCCTGACATTGAATATGTGAAAGTGGAATTGCTCTCAACCGAAGGAGAGGAGTCAAAACCAACCGGGGAGTTTTTAATTCTTGCAAAAGCGCGACTTGAGGTTCTAAAGGAAAAGTATACAATCGTTTCTGAGTTTAAAGGGAAACAGTTACTCGGAAAAGAATATGAACGACTTTTCAATTACCATCAAGTAAAAGAAAAAGGGTGGTACGTTGTTGAAGCAGATTTTGTCACGACTGATGATGGATCAGGTATTGTTCACATGGCTCCTGCATATGGTGAAGATGATTACCAGATCTGCCGAAAATTTAATCTGCCGACAATTCATCCTGTAAACAAATCCGGTGAGTTTGAAGATGCAGTGACGGATTTTAAAGGGAAATTTGTGAAAGATGCTGATGCCGATATCATTCACAATCTAAAAGTGCGCAATATTCTATATAAAAAAGAAGCATATCTTCACAGTTACCCGCATTGTTGGCGTTGTTCTTCTCCGCTGTTATATTATGCGCGTGATTCTTGGTATATCCGAACAACAGCCTATGCAAATCGGATGATTGAATTAAACAAACAGATCAATTGGATCCCGAAAGAAGTCGGTGAAGGTCGTTTTGGAAACTGGCTTGAAGAGAACAAAGACTGGGCATTGTCGCGTGATCGATATTGGGGAACACCGCTTCCTATTTGGGTTTCAGACGACATGAAAGAAATGAAATGCGTCGGGGGTTTTGAAGAATTGATCGGTGCAGAGTGGCTTGATGAAAATGGAAATCCAACGGGAAAGATCTTCGGAAGAGAAGATTTAAAAGCATTGGATCCGCATAAACCGACTGTTGACCGGCTTGCATTCAAAACTACAAATGGAAAGTATTTGAAACGAACTCCTGAACTCATCGATGTCTGGTTCGATTCCGGTGCAATGCCGTTTGCTCAATGGCATTATCCGTTTGAAAACAAAGAAATTTTCAATAACGCATATCCTGCCGATTTTATTTCGGAAGGTATTGATCAAACGCGCGGATGGTTTTATACGCTGCACGCAATAGGTTCATTTTTATTTGATAAGCCGGCATCAAAGAATATTTTAGTCAACGAGTTGATTCTTGATAAGACCGGACAGAAAATGTCCAAGACAAAAGGAAACACCGTTGATCCGTTTACGCTTATTTCGAAATATGGTGCAGATGCGACACGGTGGTATCTTGTTTCACAATCTCCTGTGTGGCGAACAACACTGTTCGACGAAGAAGGAATCGGAGAGGTTCAAAGAAAATTCTTTAGCACATTGGTAAACACATATTCTTTCTTTGCATTATATGCAAATATTGACTCTTTTGATTTCAAGGAGCCTACCGTTCCTATTGTTGAACGGTCTGAAATAGATCGGTGGATCATTTCGTCATTGAATACATTGGTAAGAGATTATACACAGTATATGAACGAATATGATCTTACAAAAGCATCGCGAGCTATTACTGATTTTACGCTGGATAATCTTTCAAATTGGTATGTCAGACGAAATCGCCGCCGTTTCTGGAAAAGCGAGAAAGGAAAAGACAAAACATCAGCATATCAGACACTTTATGAATGTCTCGATACAATCGTAAAATTGGCTGCACCCATTGCTCCATTCTTATCTGATGAGATGTATCGCAATTTGAATAATGCAACAAAAAAAGAAGATTTCACTTCCGTTCATTTATCAATGTTGCCTGTCGTGAACGGAACGGCAATCGATACGGAACTTGAATTGAGAATGGATCGTGCGATAAGGATCGTGGGTTTGGTCCGTGCAATGCGGATGAAATCGAATTTAAAAGTTCGTCAACCGCTGAAGAAAATTCTTATTCCGGTAAAAGATCAGGCAGAGTATTTATTGTTGAAATCGATCGAGGGAATTATTCTTGATGAGATCAATGTGAAGGAAGTTGATGCGAAAATCGATCAGGATATTATTAAATATAAGATCAAAGCGAATTTCCGTGTATTGGGTCAAAAATATGGTAAATCTACAGCAAAAGTAGCCGATAGCATTAAAAAATTCACGCCCGAGCAAATTGCGATTGTCAATACCGTAGGAGAAATTGAAATTATTGTTGAAGATAAACCTGTGACCATTCTGTTAGAAGATGTGGAAATCATTGCAGAAGAAATCAAAGGATGGATGGTTGAATCGGATGGAAAGATCACCGTAGCGCTTGATACTGAGATAACGCCCGAGCTTCGTATTGAAGGATTCGCCCGTGAATTTGTCAGCCGAATACAAAATCTTCGAAAAGATTCCGGATTAGAAGTCACAGATAGAATTTCAATTGCGTTCAGTTGCGGTGATCAATTGGCAGATGCACTGCTTCAATCTTCAGAATATATTAAGAATGAAACATTATCAGTTGAAATAACAAGAAAAGATCTCAATGGTTCTGCTGTTAATGAAGAAATTAACGGTGAGAAATGTGAAATCAGTATTACCAAAGTGTTGAACTAATTCATTGTCATTAATAAAAGGATTGCAATGGCGAAAAAGACCGCAGTAAAAGCGAAATCCAAACCAGTAAAAAAGGTATCGCGTCCCAAAGCCTCATCGTCGAAAACGAAAAAGGTTTTAGCTAAACCTGCAAAGAAAAAGGCGATAAAAGGATATAGTGTAAAGGATCTTGCATTCTTTAAGAAACTGATTCTTGAAAAACGAAAAGAGATCCTTGAGGAATTGACGATCTTAAAAGAGAGTATGATGGATGTTACCACCGGAGAATATGCGAGTGAGAACTCTACCTATTCGACCCATATGGAACAGGGTACTGATGCGATGGAACGAGAAAAAACGTTTCTATTCGCTTCACGTGAAGGAAAATTTCTGAACTATCTGGATGATGCGCTTCGCCGTATCGAAAAGGGGACGTATGGTATTTGTCTTGAGTGTATCGATACTCCAAAAGATCTTTGTAAAACATGTCCTCTGATCCCGAAAGCACGTCTTGAAGCGGTTCCTCACGCTCAATTGTGTGTGGAGTGCAAGAACTTAAAGAAGGGAATGATGTAGTCGTGAAAGTTCTTTTCGTAACAATCTTTATTGTGATAGCAGATCAGATCTCGAAGTTCATGATAAAGGGAATTGATATTCCATTCCTTGGAATCTCTTTTCAAGGAATGCCGTTAGGGAATTCAATTCCGGTGTTTGGAGATTTCCTCCGAATTACATTTATTGAAAATCCGGGAATGGCATTTGGAATTGAAGTTGTAGATGGAAAAATATTTCTCACAATGTTCTCAATTGCAGCAAGCATCGGGATATTGTTCTATTTGTATCTCATGCGATCAGAAAAACTATTGTTTCGTCTTTCTCTTGCGCTTATTCTTGGCGGAGCAATCGGTAATCTTATCGACAGAGTATTTTACGGAGTGATCTACGGTGAGTCTTCACTATTTCATGGTAAAGTGGTCGATTTTATCGATGCCGATTTTTTTAATATCGATTTTTTAGGGTTTCAGCTGTCTCGGTTTTGGGTGTTCAACATTGCCGATGCTTCCGTATCAATTGGTGTTTTATTGATGTTGTTTTTCCATCGATCATTTGTCGATCAAAAAGAACTCCCGGCTATTGAATCTAAATCATCAACCGAAGTGAACACTTCGATATAGATCGTGGTAAATATTTGTGTTCAACTCCTTATTATGCCGAATTTAATTCGGCATAGTTATTTTATAGAATCTGTATTTCGTGAAGTGAGAAGGGAAAAATAATTGTCAAGAGCATGAAAAACCATTTTGAAATTCGCGTTCCACCCGGACAGGCAAAAGAGCGTCTGGATGTGTATTTAACTGCACATACCGAAAATGCCACAAGAAATAAAGTTCAGGAAGCGATTAAGAATGGTGAAGTTCAAGTGAATGGAAAAACAGTGAAACCAAGTTATATCGTTCTTGGAAACGATTGTATTGAAGTGAACTTGAATCGTCCTGATCCACCGGAAGTGAAAGCAGAAAATATCCCATTAGAGATCGTGTATGAAGATGACTATTTGCTGGTAGTGAATAAACCTGCTGGAATGGTGACGCATCCGGCATATAAGAATTACACAGGAACATTGGTCAATGCGTTGATGCATCATTCCGAAAAATTATCCCAACTTCATTCGGAAGACGATGAAGAGTTCGATATTGTCCGCCCGGGAATTGTCCACCGGCTTGATAAGGATACCAGCGGATTATTAGTTGTTGCAAAGGACGAAACATCGCACCAAAAATTGGCGAAACAATTTGCCGCTAAAACTTCAGAACGCGAATATAATGCGATCGTCTGGGGAAAATTCAAACAAAAAACGGGGATTATTGATGCTCCGCTGGGCAGGAGCAAAAGTGACAGAAAGAAAGTAGCGGTAACAGCGGACGGAAAGAATGCCACTACTGAATATGAAGTAATTGAACAATTCGATTATCTGGCTCTTGTTAAACTTCATCTCCGCACAGGACGAACACATCAGATTCGAGTACATCTTGCACATATACATCATCCCGTGTTTGGAGATGAAACCTACGGTGGAAGAGAGATTGTTGTTAGCGGGATTGAAGGGAAGAAAAAAGCAGAAGTGAAAAATCTGTTGGAAATGATGCCTCGCCAGGCTCTTCATGCAAAAAAACTTGGATTTGTCCACCCAGTTACAAAAAAAATGATGCGGTTTGAGAGTGAGTTACCAGTGGATATGAAGGATGTGTTGAATCTCTTAAAGAAGAAATGATATTTCAATATTATTTCTTTTGTAGCTCTAATGCAATTCGATCTAAGCTAGGGATATAGTCCATCACAAACACTTCTTCGGATTGTGTAAGATTAACGGTTGGAGTGACCTCGATTTTTTTAAATAGACTATTCGGTATTTCATTTACCGAACTGACAATTCCAATCTTGATACCGGGGGGGAAAGCATTACTATATTCTGATGTTACAATGGCATCGCCTTCTTTAACATCCAATGTTTTTGCTACATTTTTGAACAATAGAGTTTTCCCATCCCAAGCAATAATTCCATCAACTCGACTTCGTTGAATTTTTGCACTTGCTCTAAANNTATGCATAGTTATTGCTCACGGCGATAACTCTCCCTATCAAACCTTCACCGGTCACGATCGGGTTTCCGATATGGATGCTGTCGTTTGTTCCAACATCAATCGTTAATGTGTTCCGTAAAAGGTTGAAATTTTTAGCAACGACCTTTGCCGCGGTCAATGTTATCGCAGATGTTTCCCGTAACGCGATCATTGAACGGAGTCGGATATTCTCTAAACGGGATTCGCGAAGCTGATTCACTTCGTCTGCAAGGTTCACGGTTACTTTTCGCAGTAATTCATTTTCCTNNTCGTAGTAATTCATTTTCTTGCTGCAGGGCGGAAAGATTAGGAAGAAACGAAAATGTTTTTTGAATGACTCCGATAGTTCCGACAGTCAGCGATCGTATTTGTCTGATCTGTGTATTATCATTGACGACAAGCAGTGTAAGCGACAATGAAACAAGCACAACAAGTAAAACATATTCCTTGAACAGAAAAAAATATTGATATAGACGCTGTATCATTGCGTATTAGTACCGTCTGCTGGTGAGTAGGACCTTTTGATATTTTTCAAGATTCTCAAGAACGCGTCCTGTGCCGCGGACAACGGCTGTCAGAGGATCTTCAGCAATGTGAACAGGAAGATTCGTTTCTAACCGAAGGCGCTCATCAAGTCCTTTGATCAACGCACCGCCGCCTGTCAACAGAATTCCTCGATCAAGAATATCAGATGCTAGTTCAGGCGGAGTACGTTCCAATGTCATTTTAACGCCATCAATAATTGATGAGATATTCTCATTCAACGCTTCCCTAATCTCCACCGAACTTGCTTCAGTTGTTTTTGGAATACCGTTGACGAGATCTCGACCCTTAACTTGAATTGTTACTTCTTCCTTCATTGGCATAACAGAGCCAACTTCACATTTAATCGCTTCAGCTGTTCGCTCTCCGATAAGGAGGTTATGATTTTTTTTGAAAAATTGAATGATCGCATTATTTAGTTCATCGCCGGCGATCCGAATCGATTCTTCATTGACAATTCCTGAAAGGGCAATAACGGCAATCTCGGTTGTTCCACCGCCAATATCGACGATCATATTTCCTACCGGTGCTTCAACGTCCAATCCAATGCCGATCGCTGCTGCCATTGGTTCCGCAATCAGATGAACTTCTTTTGCGCCTGCATGTTCCGCGGAATCACGGACTGCGCGTTTTTCAACTTCGGTAACACCGCTGGGAACACAAACAACAATTCTTCTGCTTGGCATCCAACTGGAATGAATCTTCTTGATGAATTCGCGCAACATACCTTCGGCAATTTCAAAATCTGCGATCACACCGTCACGCATCGGACGGATCGTACGAATATCGCGATGTGTTCTGCCAAGCATCTCTCGTGCTTCGTTACCAATGGCAACAATTTTTTTTGTGTTACGGTCAAAAGCCACGATTGAAGGTTCGTTCAGTACGATTCCTTTGCCCTTCATATAAATAAGCGTGTTTGCCGTACCTAAATCGATGGCGATGTCCGCCGAAAAATAATCTAATACACCCATAATAAAATTTTAATGTTTAAAGTGACGAATTCCTGTGAATATCATTGCAAT
>DMPG01000105.1:12487-13405 GCA_003456055.1 Bacteroidota bacterium
GCCTAATAACGATAGATTACTTTCCTTTGATTTCCATGCGGCAATTTTCGACGAATCAATTCTGGACATTTGTCCTGCACCAACAGCCAGAGTTCGGTCTTTTAGACCATAAACAATTGCATTCGATTTAACGTGTTTTGCCACCTTCCAAATGAACAACATCGCTTCCAATTCATCAGCAGTTGGCTGGCGCTTGGTAACAACTTTCAACTGATTGTTCGTTAGCTGTGCATTATCTTTTGATTGAACAAGCAATCCTCCTGAAACCGAGCGAATATCAAAGCCGGTCGATTCGGACTTGAGAATTTGAACGATGCGTCTATCTCTTTTCTTCATAAGGAATTCCATTACACCCGGTTCAAACGAAGGTGCGAGGATGATCTCCGTGAAGATCTCATTCATTGCTTCAGCCGCTTTCATATCAAGCGGACGATTGACGGCAATGATACCTCCAAATGGTGCTTTGGTATCAGTTGCAAATGCTTTGTGATAAGCTTCAGCAAGTGTTTCAGCACTACCAACGCCACAAGGGTTGGTATGTTTAACAATGACAACGGTCGGAGTTTCAAATTCACTGACAAGAGCAACCGCTGCATTTGCATCGATGATATTGTTGAAAGAAAGTTCTTTGCCATGTAATTTTTTCAGCGACTCATCATATTTCCCATACAAAGCTGCCGATTGATGCGGGTTTTCTCCATACCGTAGGTCAGCATATTTTTTTAATGAAAAAGAAAAAGATTCCGGAAGAGACTGTTGTTGTGATGTTCTTGAAAGATATTCCGAAATTGTTGAATCATACTGTGCAGTATGCTGGAATACTTCTTTTGCTAGCTCAAAACACGTTTCTTCACTGATGCATCCTTCACGATCATTCATTTCTTTAAGAATTGTCCCATAACGAGAATGGTTAACGAC
>DMPG01000404.1 GCA_003456055.1 Bacteroidota bacterium
TTCAGTCGCGGGTTCTACATTTGGAATGTCCGAAGAGGTTCTGCTTTTCATTCCACTGTTTATTCCATTAGCGTTGTCAATTGGATATGATTCGTTTGTTGGTGTGTCAATTCCTTTTCTTGGAGCAGCTGCGGGATTTGCCGGTTCTGTCTTTAATCCATTTACAGTTGGTATCGCACAAAGTATTGCACAGATTCCGCTGTATTCCGGAATGGAATATCGGATATTCGTATGGTTTTTAAGCACGACTGCAATGATCTTTTTCGTCACTCGGTACGCAAAGAAAGTGAAAATCGATCCGACGATCAGTGCGATGTATGAACAGGATGTTGAACGGAAAAAGACCATGCATCTCTCCAACAACACCATCGAACATTTCAGCATCGCGCGAAAGATCATTCTTTTCAGCTTCATCGGCGGATTGGGTTTGCTGGTGTATGGTGTGTTAGAGTATCAATGGTGGTTGAGCGAACTTGCAGCACTCTTTCTTGCGNNCTCCGGTATCATCGGTAAACTGACAGCTGCTGAAATGACCGATAGTTTCCGCGACGGTGCTAAGGATATGGTCGGCGTTGCATTGATCATAGCATGCGCCCGTGCTATTCTCGTTGTCGCTACAGACGGAAAAGTACTTGATGTTCTATTATATGGATGTTCAGGAATCATTTCATCTGTTCATCCGATCTTTGCAGCTCAGATGATGTTCATTGTACAAGGAATCATCAATTTCTTTGTTCATTCCGGTTCGGGTCAAGCAGCGCTGACTATGCCGATCATGTCTCCACTCGCAGATGTGATTGGGATTTCCAGACAAACAGCAGTTCTTGCATTTCAATTCGGCGAAGGATGGATCAATCCAATCCTGCCAACATCAGGATTAACAATGGGTGTTTTAGGATTAGCACAAATTCCTTGGAACAAATGGTTCCGATGGATGATACCAATACAGATTTTCTTTTTTATTCTCGCCTTGCTGTTGCTCATTCCGCCTGTGATATTTAATTGGCAATAATTTTTTTTAACTAATTCATCATTCATTTATTCAGGAGGTATTCAATGAAACAGTTGGTTCCATTAGCATTATTTTTGCTTTTATTTGCAGACATATCGTCTGCCCAAGTCAGCGCAGGAACAGGATTGCTTGGATTCAATCTTAGTAATTATGGACGTGTTCGTGTCAGTGCCGGTCCATTTGTTACTGCGAACCGTGAAGTTGATCGAATGTCGTTTGTTGTCGCTCAATCCGATAACGCCGTATACGATTATACGAATGATGCCGGTACTACAGATTATCTTGCTCAGCTTATTTCTATCGCCGGAGTCGACAGTGCTGCAGAAGTTTTAACGGACAATAGTTTTTCGGCACTGCCGCCAAAAGTAAAAGTCCGAACAACAGTGATGGCGTGGCCAAATCAAAAATATATTATCGTACGATATAGAGTGATTGCCGATACTGCCGCACTCGGATCATTATATATGGGTGCCGTTATCATTCCAAAAGTAGGATTAGTGTATGGCGGTGAGACAATAAAATACAGCGGTGCAAAAAAAGTTACTTCATTCTTCCGTGAAGGAGAAGCAAGTTATTGGGGCGTTAAAGTATTAAGTCCGAATGCTCTCGGAGTTACAATGCTTGATTGGGATACATATTCTCTTGATCCTGCAGCCGATGCTGCCACAGATTCTATGCGAAATGCGATGGTGAAAAATACCGGCTATAAAGATTCTCTTCTCGTATCTGGGTCAAATGGAAGTATCTATAGCGTAAATGTCGGAAAGAGTTCATTCAATAATGTTGGTGATTCTGTGACATTCTTTTATGCAGTAGGATATGGAACAACGGAATCTGAAATGTTTACCGCAATTGACTCGGCAACGGCAAAATATCCAAAAATTGCAACGTCAGTTCGAACAAATGAAATTGTGACACCGAAAGGATTTGTATTAGAACAGAATTTCCCAAATCCTTTCAATCCCTCCACACAGATCAAATTTTCTGTTGGTCATTCATCTTTTGTGACCGTTAAGGTTTTTGATGCACTTGGACGGGAAATTCGAACTCTTGTGAATCAACAACTTGAGACCGGTTCATATTCTGCAACACTTTCAGCTGAAAATCTTTCTTCCGGTATGTACTATTACACACTGCAATCCGGAAATTTCAAAGAAACCAAAAAAATGATATTAATGAAATAATTGTTGTTCAAGCTCGGACTTCTGTGAAGAGGTCCGGGTTTCTATTACTATGACCCAATACGACGATATAAAAGAGAAGATCAGAAAGAGTTACAGCACTCTCCCAAAAAATCACAAAAAGATCGCTGATTTTTTTGTGGAGAATTTTGATCGTGTTCCATTCCTGAATGTTCAGGAAATGGCAAAATCTACTTCGTCTAGTGTCGCTTCAATTGTGCGGTTTGCGCAGCGTACGGGATTTGAAGGATTCAAAGAACTGCAGGATGAAATTGGAAAGACACTTCAAAATCGATTGAAACAGCCCGACGTGTTCACTATTTCCTCTACCGAAGCTCTGCGTAACGATGTCCTTACGTTGATCGCCCGTCAAGATGTTAAGAATATTAACGATACGCTTTCGTTGATCAAACGTGACGTGTTTGACAAATCAATAGAAACCATTCTTAAAGCAAAACATGTGTACACTGCCGGATTAGGCATCTCATTTTTGCTCGCAGAAGTTCTGAGTTATCAATTGAATCAAGTCGGCGTTTCATCGACGTCGTTGCGTCAGGGATCAACGAATTTTGCCGAACAGGTCCTCTACTTTCATCCTCACGATGCGTTGATTGTGCTTTCGTTTCAGCCATATTCTCAAGAAACAATTGATGCAGCGAGGATCGCATTTGAAAAAGGAATCAAGGTCATTGCAATTACGAACAAGGAAAATGCTCCGGCAACATTCTTTGCAGACTCAAGTCTCCTTGTGAAAAGCGAGAATATGTTATATACAAATTCTTTCGCTGCAATTTCAGTATTGATCAATGCCCTCTCCACACAATGCGCATTAAAAGATAAATCTCGAGCAGAAAAGATGCTCACTGAATTGGATGTTATCATGAAACAAACCACCATACAACATTAGAAGCCACCATGAAAAACATTACCATTGTTCTCTTTATTGTTTCATCATTTCTATTGGGCGGAACCACGGGAAAGATATCAGGAACCGCCCTTGATGGTTCAACCAAAGAACCATTGCTCGGTGCAACAATTCAGATCGTCGGAACGTCACTCGGTGCTGCCTCCGGAGTTGACGGTTCATTCATCATTCTTAATGTTTCTCCGGGAACATATTCTGTCCGGGTAAGCTCGCTTGGATATGAAGCAAAATTGATCGAGCAGGTAAAAATCGTTGCTGACCAAACAACAACGTTAGCCGTTTCACTGAAACCAACCAACGTTGAGTTGAGTGAAGTGATCGTTTCCGCTCAGACTCCTGCTATACAAAAGGATCTCACAAGTTCTATTTCGGTGATATCGTTTGGAGATATTGAAGCATTACCGATCGCTTCGTTTACGGAATTGATCGGCTTGCAGGCGGGCGTTGTTGGAAGCGGGTCGAATCTGCATGTCCGCGGAGGACGATCAAACGAAGTTGCATATTTAGTAGACGGAGCCTATGTTGAAGACCCATTGCTTGGCGGACTTGCAACTCAGATCAATAACGACGCGATCCAGGAGATGAGCCTCCTCAGCGGAACGTTTAATGCTGAATACGGAAATGCAATGAGCGGTGTAGTGAACATTGTCACTCGTCAAGGCGGAGAAAAGTTCTCCGGCAAAGTGGAAGGCCGGACATCAGAGTTTGGAGTCGCCGATTTCAATAAATTTCATGAACTTCGTTACTCTGCAACACTCAGCGGACCGGTGATTGAAAACTTAAGCTTTTTCTTTACTGCAGAAAATGATCGCCGCGGCAGTTATCTTCCCTTTGGGTACAACAAATCTCAAACGTTGTTCTCAAAATTTAATTATACAGGAATTTCCTCTGTAAAAGTAACATTTTCAAACAGAGGCAGCCGGGGTGCACGGCAGAACTATTCTCATGCATTTCTTTACATACCGGAATTATATACTCGTTCCCGCTCCGACAGTTATCAAAGTCTGTTCAGTTTAACCCATACGATCGATCAAAATCTTTTTTACGATCTGAAGGTTTCCTACTTCAATCAAGGTACTTTTTCAGGTTATGATACCGATACCTCAAAGTATATCTCCGAAAATGAACAACGGACTGTTGAAACAGTCGAAAACGGCGTAACCCATAAGGATTTTTATTCATACGCCACTCCAACCTCATTGTCCGACAGCCGAACTTCGAGCATTGATGTTAAAGGCGATGCAGTTTGGCAGTTAGGGAAAAACAACGAAATAAAATTTGGCGCACAATACAAAACACACCGGCTGCGCTTGCTGAGTATCTTTGGAATAAAACGACCAATTGCACTTCAGTATATTGATAATTATTTCACGGATAGTCCTTTCGAAGCATCCGGTTACGTTCAGGATAAGATAGAGTTCCCATCATTAGTCATTAATCTCGGCATGCGGTTTGACTATTTGAATGCCAATGTAAATTTTAGACAGGATCCGCTCAACCCGAATTCTGTCATACAGGTAAAATCACGTCAGCAATTCAGTCCAAGGGTTGGTATCGCTCATCCGATCTCGGATAAAACAAAACTTCATTTTGCCTATGGACATTTTTTTCAGAACCCCGATTACCGCTTTATGTTTGAGAACAAAGATTTCAAACTTACTGTCCGTGAACCGATCTTCGGTCAACCGTCATTGGACGCTCAGCGAACAGTTGCGTATGAAGTTGGAGTCACGCACCAATTTTCAGATCAAATTATTTTGAATACGACTGCATATTATAAAGACATTTCCGGTTTGATCGGCACTCATTATTATCCTGCCTACGAAGTTCCGGGCAGATATAGCGCTTTCACTTTGTTTATCAATGAGGATTATGCGAATGTCAAAGGATTTGAGATCAGTCTTGATCTGCGGCCCGAACGAAATCTTTCCGGAGAAATGACCTACACCTATTCAGTTGCAAAAGGAAATTCATCAACGGAAGAAGAAAATTATGGCGTTCCGGTGAAATCTACTCAATTGACATATTTAGATTTTGATAAAACACATGTCTTCAATGCTTCAATGACATACTCAATACCCAAGGACGATCCTTCGGAGATCCTTGCAAATATGGATTTTACATTCCTTGTGAAAGCAAGTTCAGGATATCCCTATACACCCGGGGGTCGAGATGTTGGTTACGTTGTTAGTAATTCCCTTCGACTTCCATCAACCTATACAATTGATGCAGAAATCGGAAAAGATATCGAATTGAATAATTTTGCCACTCTGCGGATATTCACTGAGATATTGAATCTGACAAATCATAAGAATATTCTTGACGTTTACAGCGATACCGGGGATCCGGAAGTAACACTATCCGGAAATCTTTCAAGAGCATATCAGCAAAATCCATCTAATTTTGGTTCTCCAAGAAATATAAGAATTGGAGCAGCAATTAAATTCTAATAAGCCTATGAAAAAAATTATTCTTCTTCCCCTTATTTGTTTTGCCATTAGTATTGCTCAAGTTAAACCAAAAGCTATTGAGTCGATCGAGCGTTCACTTGGACTCGAAAAACCTTCCGGAATTGTCGACCGTGCCGCCGGTACACACAATGGGAGCAATATCGGTCTATTCTTTGAGAACCGTGGAAAATTATATCCGCGCCGACTTGCTCAAGGTCCGTCAGGCGAATTCCCGATCAACAGCGGTCAACATTATATCTACCGCATTAATCCAATGGTCGGTTTCCCCGGGAATGTTATTCAAGGAAGATTTACTACCAATGAAGAATGGGAAGCAGTCGGAGGATATCAGGCAGTTGGATCAGCAAAAGTAGCATTCAGTGACAATCCGGCAACGTGGCCTGCCTCAGGTTGGCCGGTAAAAGATTCTGCCGGAAATGCTATAATAAAATCAGATCAGGATAGTTATTGTGTCTATGATGATGCAAACAATCAGCGTGGAGCGCTTGGTGTTCGTGTTATTCAAACCGGATATACGTATGGATTAAAATCTGCACAAAATATAATCTTTTTTAAATTTCAAGTCGTAACGACAGGTGCAGTTCCACTACAGAAGATGTATTTCAATATGTATACCGATATCGATGTTGGCGATGTTAGCGGTGGTGATCCGGAATGGGGTGATGATAAGATCAATATCGATCGATCTAAAAATCTTGTTTATTTTTACGACGATGGAATATCAACGGAATGGCCCAGCGGAAAAACAGGAGTGATCGGACTTAGCATGCTTCAAACTCCAAAAGTGAACAATGTTGAGTTAGGTACAACGGATATTCATTATAGTTTATATGATGATGATGTTGATCAGGATACTGTATTATACGGAATCATGTCCAGCGCCGCTTCATTGTATAATTCCTCAGATAAAAACAGGTATTTCCATATCGGTAATAGTACTAATCTCCATTATGATGATCCTGCAACGATTCCGGCAATTGGAATGGATATTCTGGCAAACATCGCATCAGGACCATACACTCTTAATCCCGGTGATACGTTAACCTTTATTACTGCAATTCTTGCCGGAACAGATACCACTGATCTTTATAGAACTTACGGCGAAGCAAAAAAGATATTCCTTAATAACTTTGAAGCTGCAAAACCACCCGCCTCTCCAAAGATCACATCTGTTCCCGGAAACAAACGTGTAACGCTTTTTTGGGATGACAAAGCTGAATCATCCCGTGATTCTTATTCCGGACAATTTGATTTTGAGGGATATCGATTATATCGTAGCGTAAACAAAGGAATAGCATGGACGTTACTTTCAGATTATGATATTATCAATGAAATCGGATTAGACAAAGGNNATTCGTTACAGCTATACCGATTCAACGGTAGCAAATGGAATCGAATATTGGTATTCCATTACTTCTTTTGACCGGGGAGATTCCGGACTTGCAAGTTTAGAAAGTCCTTTAGGCAAAGTAGCCGGAGTTCAGAATCTGGCTGTTGTTGTTCCACGATCGGAACCGTTAGGTCAGTCTCCCATTACCGCAAATGCTGCACAACATTTCGGGAATGGAAAATCAAATTATATCATGGATGTAAATCCAACAAATATTTCTACCCTTGGCGGCGGCACCTATGATGTTTCGTTCGGATATACTTACCGCTATGAGAAAGGTAATCCAAAAGTGAAAGCAACGTTCACTGTTGGAGATTCTGCAAAAGTAATTCCGAAGAATTATGGTTTCCAATTTATTGCAAGCAACAAAGTAAATATTTATGATCTCAGCACCGGGCTGGAACTTGGAGGAAATCCAAAAACGTACAGTCCGACCGCAGGAACAATTNNGTAACCGATACCGGTATCGTAAATTATCCCAAAGCCGGCGATTATATCACAACAAACTTTAGCGTAAATGTCGTTAAAAATGGCAATGATACAGTCGTTGCGCCTCGTCAATTTATTTCTCAGCCGGATAAAATTCAAGCAACATATGATGGTGTATTATTTTCTGTCCGTCCCCCCGACTATCTGCAAAATTTTCAGCGTAGCGGAAGAATAGATAGTATGCTCGTACATTTCTATCTCGGAAGAGCAGACAGTATTAAGAACAATACATATAGGATCACCACAACAGGAAAGGATACGAATGCGGCAGGTGAACCATTTATCAGTCTTGAAGTATACCGCATGAGCGATACTGTCCGCATTGCGAAGTACGACAGCCTCTATGCAAATACGAATATCGATTTTGCCGGCATCCGTACATTAATCTGGTTCAGCAAAGATGCTGTGCCGCTTGCGGGAAATACATTCTCGATTACATCGGTGATACCGGTAGAACCTACTCTGGCTGATAAATACCGGTTCACATTAAACGGTCAAATCACCAATCAGGATGTTCTGAAGAATAATTTGTCGAACATCAAGGTAGTTCCAAATCCGTACATCGTTTCATCGTTGTACGAACCGGAATTCGGAGAAATCCGTCGAGAACCTATACGGCAGATGCAGTTCACCAATCTTCCTGCACAATGTACGATCTACATATTTACTGTTGATGCAAATCTAGTGAAAACACTACGGCACGATGCACCATCGGGAACAGCAACGTGGGATCTGAAAGCTGAAGGTGGAAGAGAAGTTTCATCAGGAACATATATGTATTTGGTGAAATCATCCGCCGGTGATTATATGAACAGATTTGCAATAATAAAATAATGAGAAGACCATGAAAAAAATATTCCTGTTTTGTTCGATCCTATCAATTGCAGCGGCGCAGAATCCTAATCTCGGCGCCTCGGGTGCTAAGTTTTTGAATATCCCAATGGGGGCTCGTGCCGCAGCGATGGGAGGTGCAGTCATCAGTTCCACCAACGATGCATCATCTGTGTTTTGGAATCCCGCCGGAATTATGGGAGTTACGGAAAGTTCGGTCCAACTCTCAACAGTAAATCTTTATTCCCAATATGATCTCAGCGCAGCATCGATCGTGCATAATTTCGGCGATGCAGGAGCTCTCGCTGCCAGTTATGTTTCATTGGCAATGAAGAAAACAGAAATTACAACTGAACTTGAACCAAACGGAACAGGCAGATTCTTCGATGCTCAGGATATCGCACTCGGATTGACTTATGCGCGATCGTTAACGCTTGAATTCAGTGTCGGCATTACCGCAAAATATGTGAACCAGCGGATTTGGAATGAAGTCGCCGATGGAATTGCTTTTGATATCGGAACACAATACAAGATCGATTATAACAATCTTGTTATTGCTATGAGTATGACCAATTTTGGGGGCGATCTACAATTTGATGGAGAAGACCTTAATATCACTTCCCTTCGCAACAATAATTACCCGATCAGCAGATTGGCTCCCGGACGATTAGAAACAAGCCAGTATCCTCTTCCATTGCATTTCCAAGTCGGGGTTGGTATGGATATTATTAATGACGATTTCGTAAAAATGCGCGGGGAAATTGATGCAACACACCCAAACGATTATGATGAACGAATAAATATTGGGACTGAAATTAATTTTGTTGACAGGTTCTTCGTACGAGGCGGATATCGATATAATTACGACGATGAAAATATTACTGTTGGCGCAGGATTCAATTTTCAATTAGGGAACAGTATCGTGAGATTCGATTATGCATATGCAAATTTCGAACTGCTCCCCGACCTGCATCGCTATTCAATTGAAATAGACTTTTAAAATGAATTCACATCGACTAAAACAATAGTTAATGTGAATTCATTTTTTAAAATCCTCTAATGAGCGCTTGCTTTCTTCGGTGGAAACATCTTCGAAAGAACAACCGAAATAACCAGGATCACCATAATTACTGCTAACGATAGTTCGATCGGGATCTTATACAGATCAACCAGCATCATCTTCGCACCGACAAATACCAGTATAACGGAAAGTCCATAGTGAAGATAATGGAACAATCCCATAATGCCTGCCAGCGCAAAATACAACGCACGAAGTCCAAGAATTGCAAAGACATTGGATGTATACACAATAAACGGATTGCTTGTTATTGCAAGGATCGCCGGAATAGAATCGACTGCAAAGATCACATCCGTTGTTTCGATGAACAATAGTACGATGAACAACGGAGTGGCAACTTTCCTTCCGTCGATTTTTGCAAAGAAATGATCTCCGTGATATTCATTGGTCACGGGAAAGAACTTTCTAAACAACCGAATCATAGGATTTTTTTCGGGATCAAGTTTTTTATTCTTTTGCGTAACCATCTTAATTCCGGTAATGATCAACAGAGCACCGAACAGATAGATCATCCAATGGAATTTTGTTATCAACGCCACTCCCGCAAAGATAAAAATTGCACGCATTACTAACGCACCTAGTATTCCCCAAAACAATACTTTATGCTGATATAACGACGGAACTCTGAAATACGTAAAGACCATTAAAAAGACAAAAACGTTATCAACGCTTAACGATTTTTCAATCACGTATCCTGTTATAAAAGCCAATGCAGCGTCTTTGTTTGAATATTCACTTCCCGGTGCCATCCAATCCCAAAAATAATAGATCAAGACATTAAAGACCAACGCGAGAGATATCCACACAGCACTCCAGGTTAACGCCTCTTTCATCTTAACTTCATGTGCTTTTTTATGAAAGACACCAAGATCGAGTGCAAGCATTGCAAGCACAAACATATTGAACCCGATCCACATTATTGTTGACTGTTCCATTATTTCCTTATCTAAATTAAAAAAGTGGTGAAGACCTTATTTGGGATTTTTCTTTACTGAATAAATTATAGTGTATTTTAAAAACATTGTCATTATTGTGTGCGAAGCGATCTCGTTGTTAATATTCTACCGTTAGACCGTCAACTTCCAAACGATCTTCGAAGTCTCTTCTTCTTCCTGCAATGTTCTCTTTTTCCCGTTGAAACCATTCCTCATCAATACAATTTTTCTCAGCCGTAGATTTTAGCCACACTTCTTCAAAACCATGAATTTCACTATCAGCTTCTGCTAATATCAAGCCGTCCTTGATGAATTTCTTCGCCAATTCAATTGTGGAGAACTTAGGCGGTTCAATGGAGACATGTTCATTTTCGAGAATCTCATTGATGGCATTTTCACAGAAATATTTTTCAAATCCCAACGATTTACCGATGCGCTTCACAAGAATATTTTCCGGTTCGGAAATCCGACCGTCTTTACTAATGAGAAGAAGCAATCCTCTAAAGTAATCGCTTGCTTCTCTTACCGAAATTTGGACCAAACTTCCCATTGGACTCGATATCCTTTATATCCAATTCCCTAAAGTTTCTCAATTTCCTTAAGATCTTTGTCCGGTAAATATAGCATTAATAAACCGACAATAATACCTCCAACAGCCAACGGCATATGATTCCCTCCAAAAAAGAGCCCGTCAACGTAATCGAGGATATACCAAATACCTCTCCAAATTAGCACAATACCGATAACAATGACAATGTTTTTAGCAAAATAGTGAACCGTTTGAACAAAATTCTTTTCCATAAATTTATCGTATGGTATTATTTTTTGAAGACGTTGAATAGTTTGTTCATTGCTCCTTTTTCGAGTTTCGCAATAGACTCAAATTCTCCGGCATCAAGCCATATCCCATCGCAATTGAAGCACTTATCAACCGTTATGCCTTTGTAATCTATCTCGCTCAGTTCCATTCCGCATTTCGGACAGCGCATGTAGTGGAGCTTCTTGAGTTGTTTCTTTTCTTCTTCGGCAATCTTCCTATGTTTCTCTTCTTCGACTACCTTCCTTTTTTCAAGATCAATTCTTGAAAAATATTCTTCTTCTTTGGAGCTTGGTTTCACTGGCATGATTTGTTTCCCTCATTGTTGTAAAATATTTCTTTGCATTTACACGAACACACTGGTTATAGCAACTTTCGTTGATGTGCGGAAGCGTATCGATCCAACATTCTCCACCGTTGTGGTCACGTCCTTTCGATCTTTTTCTCGAGACGCACGATATATTCTTTAAGGATTTTGATATCATTGATTAATTCAGATCGTTCATCCGTAATGATACTTTCAATTGCCTGGATCTGTTCTGCATTATCGTGATGCTGTATCTCGCTCATCGTATTGACAACAATAGCAATAAAGATATTAAGTGTAGTATACGACGCAATTAAGATGAAGGAAATAAAATAGATCGCTGCAAACGGATGCGTATGCTGCACAGTTCTCGATATCTCTGCCCATCCTTCCAACGTCATGATCTGAAACAATGTGAACATACTGGCACCAAGTGTTCCAAACCAAATTGGGAAATCTGTTCCGAATGCTTTTGTTCCCACTACAGCGAACACATAGAACACCAGTGAAAGTAAAACAAAAATCCAACTGAGGCTGGGAAGCGAATGAAACAACGCTTCAACAATGAAACGCAGTTTTGGTACATTTTTGATCAAACGCAGAGCCCGGAAAATCCGAAATGCGCGTAATATTGAAAGCGAACCGTATGTTGGAAGCAATGCAATCGATACAATGATAAAATCGAATATATTCCATCCGTTCATAAAGTATGAAAGACGGTATGCATATATCTTTATCAGCATCTCAATCACAAATACGGCAAGAATCAACCGATCGATCAACTGCAGCATACCGCCGTATGATGAAACTATATCCGGCGATGTTTCAAAACCAATGATGATGGAATTGACAACAATCAGTCCGATAATGAACTGCTGTACAAAATTACTCTCTACGAAAGAGATGATTGTCTTATTGAATTTGTTTGCCATACACCATTGCTTCAAGGCGCGCGATCCGTTCCTCCATCGGCGGATGAGTACTGAACAGCTTCATGAATGATCCGCCTGATAATGGATTAACGATGAACATATGCGCCGTTGCAGGAGTTGCATGCATCGGGATCCGTTCTGCTCCGGCATGCAGCCGACGCACAGCGCTTGCGAGCGAAAGAGGGTTTCCCGCCATCTGTGCGCCCGTTTCATCAGCAAGGAACTCGCGCGAACGTGAGATCGCCATCTGCACCAGCATCGCAGCGATCGGCGCAAGGATCATCATTAAGATACCTGTTACAGGATTGCTTCCTTCCTCGTCATCGGAACTTCTTCCGCCGAAGATCATCGCCCACTGTGCCATATTTGCCAGATAGCTTATAGCACCGGCAAATGTTGCGGCAACGGTTCCTACCAGGATATCGCGGTTTTTAATATGCGCAAGTTCATGCGCGATCACACCGCGTAATTCATCGCGCGAAAGCAAACGCGTGATCCCTTCGGTGACAGCGACGGCAGAATGCTGTGGATCCCGGCCGGTGGCAAACGCATTCGGCTGGTCTCCTTCGATCATATACAGTTTCGGCATCGGCAGATTCGCCCGCTGCGTCAGTTCTTCGGTCATTTGAAAGATTTGGGGAGCATCGTTTCTGGTCAATTCTTTGGCACCATACATCTTCAGAACGATTTTATCGCTCCACCAATACGAGACAAAGTTCATCACACCTGCAATGATTAATGCAATGGTCATACCACTCTGTCCCCCCAACGCGCCTCCGATCATTACAAACATTACGGTGAGAACACCCATTAACAGAAATGTTTTCATCGTGTTCATATACATTTTCTCCAATGACTATTGATGATTTTATATTGAGTTCAGAATGTATAACGCTGCGGGACTTCGAAAAAGTTCCTTTCATGGTGCCCACTGATTGCAGAAAAACAATCGGAAAGCTTTGATTTATTGCAGGTATTGGTACCAAATCCAGTAAAGAATCGGGATCGCCGATCCTACCATGACAAACCATTTTCCTCTTCCCATTAAACCATTCTTCCCTTTCAGGATAAACAATCCGGAAATTCCCATGAAGATCAGACTCAACGCGAAGATATCCGCGATGTATGTCCAGAGCCCTTTAGGCGCGTTCAAATGAAGCTGGTTCATTTCAAAAAGGACCATGCGCCGATTATTTGACTCGATGAGGACATTGCCGGTCGGCAGATCGATGGAATAGGTCGTTCCGGGATAAAATAATTGGGCAGTTTCTGGGTCTGGTCGAAAGTAATTTTCCGGTAGTGACGACAATCGTAACTGTTTGATCGCTCGCGCAATGATCGTATCCTTTTCAGTTGATTCAATAGGCTCGATGGACACGATCTCTTTACGACGATCGAAGTTTGGATTCCAGTCAGCCATATGGTTGACCGCCAGACCGGATATTCCATAGATGATTACCAATGCAACACTTAAATATCCAATATCACGATGGAGAACAATGTTCCATCGTCTCCATTTGAACTGCGTCATTTACTATCGACCCGTGCCCCTTCACCGTTGATCTGGAGGACGATTTTCGGTTCTTTCACGCTCGATGCATCGAACGTTGTTCCCTCTTTTTTAGCATGCTCTTCTCCGCTTTTGATCAATTCTTCAACGGAATATTTTTTTACCGAAACAATTCCTTCGGCAACTGCCGACTTCCCTTTCAGGTCAAGAGGAAATATGATCACACCATCTTCTACTTTAAATCGTATCGATTCGAATTCTTTGTCTCCGCCGATCTTGATCCAGCATCCGCGCATTTTGCATACATCAACGATCGGTCCTTGCACCAAGACACGTTTCCCATCAAATTTTTCCGGATGAGAAACGATCTCTGATATTTTTGTCGTTTCTTTTAGTGATAGCTCTTTGCCATATTTCTTTTTTGAGCCCGAGAATACCAACACAACCATCAACATTGAAACGATGGAAATAAAAATTAGTTTTTTCATTGTGCACCTTTTTATCTTTTAATAAAAAAGCCTCCGATGTTTTCAGAGGCAAATCAAATTAATACTTCTACCATACATACGATCACTTCGCTTGCTTATACATCAACATAATATACGCGGTAATTGAATCTGCTTCTGCAGGTTTCAGACCTTGATTCGGCATCGGCGGATACGCCGGATTGATCTTTTGCGGATTCAAGACAAACGATAATAATTGTTCACGCTTATTTTCATACTTCGGAAGGACTTCTTTATAAGCAGGACCAACTTTCTTTGCACCAAATTCATGGCACGCAGAACATTTTGCTCCGAAGATCTCTTCACCGGACATTGTCGCCATCCCGATACCCATTTTTGCGAGCAGTTCCGCATGATACATCTCATACTGATGTGCTACTACGGCAGAATGTTTCTGCGTTGAAGATGAAAGTGAGGATGTTGTTTGAATGACCATAAACACTATGGCGAGAATCAATGTATAGAAAGCATTTGCGGCAAATCCTGTTTTGAATTCTTTCAACATTCCATACACAAAATGACTTGTGATAAAAATAAAGAAAATAACAAGGAATGCTGAGATGAACACCAATCCGCTTAATGCAGAAACGGGAAGCAACACGACACTGAGCACAACAAACAGCGGTTGTGCTAACAGGGACAATAAGCCGACCGGCAAAGCAGTTTTTTTAACATGATCAGCGTATCCATTCTCAATATTCTTTACGCCCCCCTGCCAGCTAAATGTAAAGTAGAGCGTCCCAAGTGATGCAATCGTCAACGAAAGCAGAATAAATTGAATCACTTTGACCCAAACATCAAGCGATAACAATAATTGTACAATTGAAGAAGTCGATAACCATTGTTCCGGCTGAGAAGCAAGTGATGTTCCTGCAATCAACAGATAGACCGCGAACGAAAGGAAAAGCAGCGCATATTTCCCGGAAGTACGACGAGCCTCATTCATTTGTGCACGGTATGTTTCAATCTCTTCATTCGATTTTGTTACACCGTGCAAAATTCCGTTTAATTTTGTTGATGTTTGGTATGACGATGCAAATGCGGCAGCGGCGGCAAACAAGAGCGCTCCCCACGTTAAGATACTGACACTGATCGCGGTGGAGCTTTGAAGAAGCTGTGCGTATGCAAACACCAGTGCCATAAACGGAACAGCTCCAAACAACACCACAATATTCTTTGTCGGAAGAATATGGGAGATCACTTCTTCGGAGAATCGAAGATCATGCTGTTGTCCGTTCAATCGTCCTCTTCTATTGGTATATAATGAAAGGATCAATGCTCCGAACAAATAACTAATGAACGGGAGCAGAATAAGATAGATCACATTCAATACAAAATGAAGAACGCCGATCTGTGCTTCTGACTGCGGAAGTGCAATTTGTTTAAGAAAATCCATTGTTATTTCACGCTATTTTTAATTTTAATTTTTGACCTGTGCGACAACCAGAGGTTTCAATCCTGCTTTCGCAGATGCATTAGTGAACCATTGTTCAAAATCTTTTTGTTTCATGATGTGCACCGCAGAATACATAGCGGAATGCTGCAAACCGCAGTACTCGGCGCATGCAATATCGTACCGTCCGATTTTTTCAGACTGGAACCACACATCGTTCGTTTTATTTGTATACACATCTTTTTTAATACGAAATGCCGGGATGAAAAATGCATGGGTGACATCGGTTGAGCGTAGTTCAATCCGCACTGCCTTCGACACCGGAACGTACAACGTATCGGTCTTCAATCCGTTTGGATATTCAAAACTCCATTGCCACATTTTTGCGGTCACTTTGATCTGCATCGCATCGGCTGGTATCGCTCTCATATCGGTGTATCCAACCCATCCGAAATAGAACATACTGATGAACAATACAAGAGGGATCCCTGTCCACAATATCTCAAGAGTAAGATTCTCTTCCACATGCGTCGGTACGGGATTTCGTTTACGGCTGTACCGGATCACAAAATAGACCATCGCGATTGTTATGCCGATAAGAACGATCAGCGACAGGATCGTGATGTAAAGAAATACTGCATCTACATTATCTGAAAAATTTGAAGCCGATGTAAACATTCAACTACCTCGTAAAAGAATAATCCCAGAACGTAAAGCTCAGGAAAATGAAAAATGTCAGGAGCGCCGTGAAGACAAATGCCTTGAAAATTTTATCTTCGTTGCTCAAATGCATAAAATAATTTAAAACATAATATGATTTGATTGAAGCAATAAGTAACGCAATCACAATTGTCCAATTACCAAGATTGATACCGGAGACCGTCACCGTAATTCCGGTAAAAGCCAATAGACCGAGCCAGATATAGATGTATTGACCGTATTCTACAATGTGAGTTTCTTCGTGATGTTGATCGCTCATAGTTCGCTTCCGGTATTAATCAATGAATCAAGTAAAATAAAGGGAACAAGAAAATCCAGATCAGATCGACCAAGTGCCAATAGAGAGCCGAATTTTCAAGACGGACATATGCCGTTGGGTGGATCTTCTTCTGTTGTATTTGCCGAAGAATGAACATAAAGAAGATGACACCGATAATGACATGCAAAGTGTNNGTCATCACATAGTACAATCCAAAATATAATATCTCACCATCCGGTTTTGCCAGAAGTTCTTTTGAACCCGGATAGATGCCGTGATGGATCTTTGCACTCCACTCAAAATATTTATTGATCATAAAGATGAACGCAAATCCGATCGTCATCCAGATCAATCCTTTTGCAAAACGAATGCTCCCTTTTTGCATTGCAGTGATCGACATTGCTGCAGTCATACTGCTCGTCAATAATGCAATTGTATTAATAAGACCGATCGTCGTATTCAATTCCTGTGCTGCAAGATGAAACTCTTGCTGATGGGTAAAACGATACACGGCATAGACAATGAACAGTCCGCCAAACAGGATCAATTCCGTGAACAGGAACAGCCACATTCCCATTCGTGAACCGTAGTCATCGCGATGAACATGATGAACAGCAGCGTGATCTAATGAACTCACTTACGTTGCCTCCTTTGCAGCTTTTTCATATTTGGAATAATCATACGGTCCGGCATGAATATCCGGAATTTCATGGAAATTCTCCAGGATCGGAGGAGTTTGAATTTTCCATTCCAACGTTTCACCCCCCCACGGATTCATCGGAGCTTTTTTTCCACGCTTCATACCAACCCATAAATTCGTCAACATCACCGTTAAACCGATGATCAAAATCCACGAACCAACGGTTGAAACAACATGGTACGTGTGGAATTCCGGAAGATAATCATAATACCGTCTCGGCATTCCCAAATATCCCATCACAAACAACGGCATATAGAGTAAATTGTATCCAAACGTAACAATCCCCCAACCCCAGGTTGCAACTTTCAAGTTATACATTCTGCCAAACATTTTGGGGAACCAATAATGCATCGCTGCAAAAATCCCAAAACCGGTCCCGCCAAACATTACATAATGGAAATGCGCTACTACAAAAGAAGTATCCTGCAGATGGATATTCACCGATAATGCACCAAGCATCAAACCGGTGAATCCGCCGATCGAAAATTGAAAAATAAACGACAGCACATACAATAACGGCGGATCCGCTTTGATAGACCCTTTGTACATTGTTGAAAGCCAGTTGAACACTTTGATCGCACTCGGGATGGAAACGACATAGGTGATGAATGAAAAGACAAACTGCGCCGTATCGCTCATTCCCGCAGTGAACATGTGATGCGCCCACACCAGCGAACCAAACAATGCAATCGCTAAGCTGGAGAATGCAATGAATTTATATCCGAAGATGGAGCGGCGGGAAAATGTCGGTATGATCTCGGAAACAATTCCCATCGCAGGAAGAATCATAATATATACCGCAGGATGAGAATAGATCCAGAATAAATGCTGATACAGCACCGGATCTCCGCCAAGAGCAGGATCGAAAATTCCAACGCCGAGGAATCGTTCGATTGCAACCAATGCAAGTGTAATTCCAATGATCGGTGTTGCCAGAATCTGCACCCAGCCGGTTGCATAGAGAGACCAAACAAACAGTGGCATCTTGAACCACGACATCCCCGGAGCGCGCATTCGATGGATGGTGGTAATAAAGTTTAATCCTGTCAGGATCGATGAAAACCCAAGAATGAATGCTGCTAATAACGCCGGAGAAACATTCGTCGTTGTTCTGATCGAATATGGGACATAGAACATCCATCCCGTATCGGCTGAGCCGCCGGGAAGGAATATCGATGTCACCGCCAATAATCCGCCGATCGCAAACATATACCACGACATCAGATTGAGTCGTGGGAAAATAACATCTTTTGCGCCGATCATGATCGGTAAAAAGAAATTACCGAATACTGCAGGTAAACCCGGAATGATAAATAAAAAGATCATGATCAAACCATGCAGTGTAAACAACTGATTATAGGTCTGCGCATCAACAATCGTTTTCCCGGGAGACAACAATTCAAGACGGATCAAAAATCCGAAGAAGACTGCAACAATAAAGAACGCCATCATCGAAAACAGATACAATATGCCGATCCGTTTGTGATCAACGCTCAATATCCAGGAAAGAATTCCTGTCTTATATTTGTTCGTTGATACATCCAAATAGCTTGGCTCTAGCTTTTCAACCGGCACTGAATCTTTTGCCATAATTTTATTCTCACCTTACGATTGAACTTTTTTTGGTTTTACTGTTAAATAGACAATGAACACTGCTGCAAATAANNTAACGCGTGTTACATTGAACACATACGTCCGTCCCTCCGGATTGTAACTATAGCAATACGACAACAACTTTGTGATCGTCGGTCCTGTTCTTCCTTCCGCTGCTTCCGTGATCGCCATCTTCACATCGAACGGAAGATATTTTGTTCCATTCAAATATCGTGCGATCTTCCCTTCCGG
>DMPG01000358.1 GCA_003456055.1 Bacteroidota bacterium
CCAGGTCTATGAAGTAATAGATTCACCTGCCGGCAATCTTGTCGAACTTGCCCCATTCAAAACCAACAAAAAATAATGACGTTGAACGAACGCTGGATGAAGTTTGCTCTGAAGGAAGCCTATCGTGCATTCGAACAGAACGAAGTTCCGGTTGGTGCTGTTATTGTGCATCAAAATGCCATTATCGCAAAAGGGTTCAATCAAATTGAAATGATGCGCGACCCGACCGCTCACGCAGAGATGATCGCATTGACCGCCGCTGCCGCTCATCTTGAAAATAAATTCCTCAAAAATTGTGTTTTGTACGTTACCATGGAACCATGTCCGATGTGTGCCGGTGCAATTGTACTATCACGGATCCCGACGATTGTGTTCGGTTGTTACGATCCGAAAATGGGGGCGAGCGGAAGCGTAATGAATATAACGGAGAATAAAAAACTGAACCATCAGGTGCATGTGATTGGCGGAGTGCTTGATGCTGAGTGTGGGGGATTAGTGAAAGAATTTTTTGTTAAGAAAAGAAACAGTGCTGCTGCAAATTAACCATTCTGTCATGCCCGAGTGCTTCTATCGGGCATCCATTACACTATTCAGAACATCATTTATTATTTATGGATTCCCGCCGGGAGCATGCGGGAATGACGTGTGCTGGTTACGTAGAAATTCCCTCTTTTAATTTCTCCGCTCTGTCTGCCAATCTCAATGCACTGATCATTTCGTCAATATCACCGTCGATAAATTTATCAAGATTGTATAATGTTAAACCGATGCGGTGATCGGTAACGCGGTTTTGCGGAAAATTATAAGTGCGCACCTTATCGCTGCGGTCGCCGCTTCCAACCATTGATTTTCGTGATGCGGCTTGTTCATCCTGCTGTTCTTTTAATTTACGTTCATACAATTTTGACCGGAGCATGTTCATTGCCCGTTCACGGTTTTGAAACTGTGAACGTTCCTGCTGACAAGCAACAATAATTCCGGACGGTCTATGGGTGATGCGCACTGCGGTTTCAACTTTGTTGACATTCTGTCCTCCTTTGCCGCCGGAACGAAATGTATCAAGTTGAATATCGGCAGGATTGATGACGACCTCTTCAACATCTTCAACCTGAGGCATCACGGCAACCGTTGCGGCGGAAGTGTGAACGCGTCCCTGTGCTTCAGTTTCCGGAACACGCTGAACACGATGAACGCCGCTTTCGAATTTGAGAACTCCGAACACATCATCACCGTCAATGCTCATCGTTACTTCTTTAAATCCCCCTTTGTCGGTCTCATTCCAATCCAGCGTATCTACACGCCATTTTCGGCGTTCGCAAAAGCGAACATACATTCGGTATAGATCGGAAGCGAATAATGCCGCTTCTTCGCCTCCCGTACCGCCGCGAATTTCGACGATCACATTGCGATTATCGTTCGGATCTTTGGGGACAAGAAGCGATTTCACTTCTTCTTCAAGTGTAACAAGCTGCGGTTCCAGCTCAGCAATCTCTGCGAGTGCCATTTCCTTCAACTCGGCATCACCGCCGATTGCCAGTACTTCTTTGCTGCTTTGGATATTATTGAAGACGTGCAAATACTTATCCGCGGTCCTGACAATTTCGGACAATTCACGAAATTCTTTTCCAAGTTCTTTGCTCTTTTGCTGATTGGACGCGACATCGGGTGAGGACATTTTTTCCTGTACTTCAGCGAAGCGTCGTTTGATGGAGTGTAATTTTTCTTCTAAACTGCTCATTGTTAATTTTTTGGTGGGTCAGACATTCATGTCTGACAAAAATATTCACAAATCCTTGCGACAGACAAAAATGTCTGTCCTACTCTTTCTGTAACGCCGCTTTGATTGCTACAAGTGAAACTTCCATCATTGATTCGTCCGGTTCTTCCGTTGTAATTTTTTGCAGCCAAAGTCCCGGCGCGACAAAAATTTTCCCAATTGTTGAATTGCTGTGTTTTGCCGAGAACTTCAAAAATTCGTAGGAGATACCGCCAAGTACCGGAATGAACGGAATGTGCGTTGCTAATCGTATCGGCAAAGTCAGTTCATCTATGAACTGCAGCAAAATTGTATCCATTACGCTGAACAATAAGATTGCAATCAACATTACCTGCAGCACAAAACTTGTTCCGCACCGCGGATGAAATCGTGTATAGGTAATTGCCGAAGGTACTGTAAGGGGTGCATTCTGCTCGAATGCAAAGACCGCCTTGTGTTCCGCGCCATGATATTGGAAGAGACGGTGAACATCCTTCATCTTTGAAATCGCATAAAGATACACAAGCAAGATAGCAATGCGTATCGCACCGGAGACAAGATTGAACTCCAGCGGTTTTTGTGATACATCAAAAAATTGTGTTGCCGCAAAGAGAGGGAAGAAGAAGAACAATCCGACACCAAGCGCAAGGGAGAAGATGAGTGTTGCCGTCAATACAAGTTTTGATTGCGGTTTTATCTCTTTTTTTTCCGTTGTATGTTCTGCCTGTTCTTTTTCTGCTTCATCCTGCATCGCAATTTCTGCGGAATAGTTCAGCGTGCTGATTCCGATATACATCATCTCAACCAGACCAACCGCGCCGCGAATGATCGGTTTATTGATAGAAGGATATTTTTCCATGATCGAGGTGAAGGGCATCTTCTTGACAACGATCTCGCCGTTTGCTCTTCGCACAGCAGTTGCAATCATTCCTTTTGCCCGCATCATAACGCCTTCAATGACC
>DMPG01000293.1 GCA_003456055.1 Bacteroidota bacterium
AACGGATATGCGCAGTAAATTTTTTGATGTATCAGGCTGATTGTTCATACTTGAATTTAGTTAGCTAATTTTTTTGAAGATGTTGACGCATATTTAAAGGACTCATTTCACTTCTGAATGTGAATGCAATAAAAAGTGGTGTAATCTAATACTTAAACAGTTTCAATACAAGATTGAACGAGTCACCAGTTATGTAAAAGTGACGCCATTCTTGAGAAGTCATTAATTTGTTTGTACTTTAACCATAAGCATATCAATACTATCCATCTTTTTTCTATCTACCTATGGAACAAAAAATTCGTGTCGGTCTTGCATCATTCGGAATGTCAGGGAAAATATTCCATGCCCCGCTGCTGGCACATCGTCAATATTTTATTCTCTCACATATTATTGAACGAAGTACCGATCTTGCCAGAACGATCTATCCCCACGTTAAAGTTGGTCGTACATTTGAAGAACTTTTAGAAAATAATGATATCGACCTTATCATCGTCAATACTCCCGATCACACTCATTTTGATTTTGCACGCAGAGCACTGGAACATGGGAAACATGTCGTAGTTGAAAAACCATTCACGCAGACCGTTGATCAAGCACACACATTAATTACGCTTGCAAAAGAAAAAGGGAAACTCCTTTCTGTATTTCATAACAGACGATGGGATGGAGATTTTCTAACCATAAAATCTTTATTACAGCAGAAGAAACTTGGACGACTCGTGGAGTTTATTTCCCACTATGACCGTTTTCGTCCTGTCGTTCAAAATAATTCCTGGAAAGAGCAGTCGGCTTCCGGTGCCGGGTTACTCTACAATCTTGGCTCACATATGATCGATCAGGCACTATTTCTGTTTGGCATGCCTGAAGCAGTTACTGCTCATCTCGCAAAGATTCGAGAAAAAGCAGAAGTGGACGATTGGTATGAATTACGTTTCCATTATCCGAATGTACTCGTTCGCCTTAATAGCAGTTACCTCGTTCGAGAAGCAGGTCCACGATATACTCTCCATGGAACCGAAGGTTCTTTCTTTAAGTCTGGCATTGATCCACAAGAAGAAGAAATGAAAAAAGGAAAAATACCGGGGGGATTACATTGGGGAAACGAAGATGGGGCTTGGTGGGGTGTATGCCATCGTGAAGTGAATGGAATTCAGAACAGGGAAATAATACCAACAGTTCCTGGAAATTATCCAGCGTTTTATGATATGCTTTGGGATTCGCTGTTAAAAGGAATTGAACCATTAGTGACGGGAATGGATGGGTTGCGCAATCTGATCATCATTGAAGCTGCACAAAAAAGCAATCTGGAACAACGTACGATTGCGATACCGAAAAATTATTAGATTGAATTGTGGAATGTTAGAAGGAAGAGATCTTAGGCGGTCGGAACAACATACATACGGATAACTCTCCAGCGATTGCGCTCGTAACTGAAAACTGCTTTAATCGTGACGGTTTTGCCGGAGAAAGTGCCGGTTGATGTAACCTGTGATTGCGAAGCGGGTAATCCTGCCGGCGATGCTGAATAGACAACAGAACCGTTCATCACTGAAGCGTTTTGATCTGTATATGAATTGATTGAGGATGAACCACCCATTTTCGTCATCGCCAATGAAATGCCTGTTCGTGCGATCTGTTCTGCTTGGACGGAATTCGCAACAGATTCTGCAATAGAGCTATTGTTTCTATCGGCTGATGTAAAACCTACCGTATACATACCCAATATCAGGTAGATTCCGGAAAGCATTACTATTTTTGAAGTTCCCATATTTAGCTCTGTGTTTAATTTCTACATACAATCTAAAAAATATCGGGTGTCAGTGCAACTCAAAACGAGTTAGAATGCTCTAATATTTCATTTTGGTGATATTAGTCACTATCATTACTTTGTCCTGCTCAAATAGCATTTGAACTGCTTTCAACGTATTTGAGTTGAAAATAAAAATGATCATGGACCGTTTTATTATCTTCCGCTGCCGGCAAAAAGACCTCGCTCAAAATATTTTTGCATAAGAATAAAAACAATGATAACCGGAATTATCGATAGAATTCCTCCTGCTGCCACAAACCGGAAGTTATCGACGAATGTTCCGATCAAATAACTTAATCCTACCTGTAGTGTGAAATGTTCCGGGGACTTTAAAACAACCAGTGGCCACAGAAAATCTCCCCAGCTTGCAATGAATGTAAATATTGTCAACGTAGCCATCATTGGTTTGGTCATAGGAAGCATTACCTTCCACCAAAGAACGAATGGAGATGCACCATCCATTATTCCAGCTTCCTCAATTTCCTTCGGAATTGAAAGAAACGCTTGCCGCATCATAAAGATACTCATCCCATCAACAATAAATGGCAAAACAACTCCGGCAAGGTTATCCGAAAGGTGTATTTTTAATATTATTGTGTACAGAGGCAGAATGATGACCTCCTTGGGAATCAATAACGATGCAACGATCAAATAAAACATCGTCTGTTTATATTTGAACTGTTCTCGTGCCAATGCAAAGCCTGCAAGACGCGAAAGAAGAACATTTAATACAACCGATACAATCGTAATGATGATCGTATTGATAAAGTATGTTCCCAAAGGAACTGCATCCCACAGTCCTGAATAGTTTTCCCAAACAAAAACCACCGGTATGATTGTCGGGGGAAATAGAAATAATTCCTCCGCACCTTTTAATGATGTACTCAGAAGCCATAAAAATGGAGTCACTGCAATAATAACACCAAGGAGCAAAATACCATATCGAACATATTTCATCATTGGCGTTCCATCATTTTAATGTTCGCATAGGAAAAGATAGATGTTATGA
>DMPG01000032.1:0-2678 GCA_003456055.1 Bacteroidota bacterium
GGCATTGCCCACGACTTCAACAATCTCTTAAATGCTGTCCTGGGACAATCAGCTCTTGCCATCAATAAACTTCCGAAAGAAAGTCCTGCAGTAAGCAATATCACAAAAGCCATTCAAGCATCCGAGCGGGCAGCCGATCTTACACGACAACTGTTAGCGTATTCCGGCAAAGGAAAGTTCTTTACCGTAGAGATCGATCTTAATAAATTGGTCAATGAAAATATTCAAATGCTTGAAGTATCAATTCCTAAGACAACACAATTACGGTACGAACTCTGTTCTCCGTCACCTCGTATCATTGGCGATATCGGTCAGATCCAACAAGTGATTATGAATCTTATCATCAATGCCGGTGAAGCAATGGGACCGAATCCAGGGTACATTACAATTCGGACAAGCAGAATTGAACTGCCGGAAAATAATACAAAATATACAAAATATACCACCACTCCGCTTGCAGCAGGCAGTTATGCAATGTTACAGGTAAGTGATACCGGCAGCGGCATCAGCCAGGAAACACTCGAACGTATCTTCGATCCATTCTTCACCACGAAATTCACCGGTCGCGGACTTGGACTTGCAGCAGTTCTTGGTATTATTAAAGGACATAAGGGTGGTCTTCATATTGAGAGTGAAGAAAGAAAAGGAACTATGTTCGAGATCGTTTGGCCTTTAGCGGAACAATCGACGATTTCCAAAGTTCAGGAGAAGAACGACGCAACAGTGCCAGAAGGAGAAGGGAAAACCATTTTGATCATCGATGATGATCCTTTTGTATTTCAACTTCTGGAAGATGTCTTGGGTGAAGTAAAATTTACGGTGATCGGAACAACCGATCCGTTGAAGGGGATCGAGCTTTATCGCAAAGAGCAGCAGAACATATCTATGGTTATTCTGGATTTTTCGATGCCGACCATGAATGGCAAGGATGCGTTCGAGATGCTTTTACAGATCAACGACAACGTAAAAGTTCTTCTCTGTTCGGGATATCCCGAAGAAGATACGTTATCACTATTTGGAAAAGTGAGGCCGACAGGTTTTCTCCAAAAGCCATACAAACCGGAAGTGTTGGTAGAGTGGGTGTCGCGGAATTGTTAGAAGAGACATCTGAAAAATTGATTGACTTTTGTCATTCTGACACTGAGCGCAGCGAAGTGGAAGAATCTTGTTCTTGATATTGAGTTGAAAAGCGAGATTCCTCGTTGCTCCGCAACTCGGAATGACAATGATTGTAGATTTTTCAGATGTCTCTTACTATAAAAAACACCTGAATTTCAGCGGAGGTTTATTTGTGAAAAAAAATCGTGGTAAGATATTTGCAATTGTGGCGACATTTGGTTTAGCGCTCTATTTCCTCTTTCCTACATACCAGTCATACAATTTTAGCAAAAATATGTCCCAGCTTGTCGGTGAAGACAGTTTGAAATATGTCACCGAAAATGAAGTTGCGATGCGTGATGCAAAGGCTAAACGGATCAAGATCGGATTAGACCTGCAAGGCGGTATGCGTGTTGTGATGGAAGTAAACGTCTTGGAAATGCTTCAGCAGATGGCAAAAAATAAAGATGATCAGTTCACTCTTATTATGGCAGATATTGCCCGCGAAGCACAAACAAACAACGAAAATATCATCACGTTGTTCCAACGCGCATTCGAAGCAAAACAAGTTCGTTTAAACCGGTATTACGGTTCGCTTCGAGAAGAGAATGAAACAATTTTGAATCGTCTGCAGGACGAGTCAGACAAAGCTGTTGATCGTGCGATGGAAATTATCCGTAATCGTGTTGACCAATATGGTGTATCGGAACCGACAATCCAAAAACAAGGAGGTCGAAGAATCATCGTTGAACTTCCCGGCGTTTCAAATGAAAATGAAGTTCGCGGATTAGTAGGGACAACTGCACTTCTCGAATTCAAATTGATGAAAGATCCCGACATCATTTACAAAACGATGGAAGCGATCGATAAATTTCTTGCAGGAAAAGGGTATGCTGATAGTACTGGTAAAAAAGATTCTACGAGCAAAGCAGCACCGACAGGAAATACACTATCTTCATTGACCAATAAATCGGATACCGGATCAACAGCAATTTCTGATGCACAAAAAACTCCCGAACAAGTTGCAAAAGAACACCCGTTCTTATTCCTTGCCCGGCCAAATCAGCAAGGGAGCGGCGAAGCGTATGTTTCAGAGAATGATAAAATCAAAGTTCAACGCATTCTTGCTCGAAAGGATGTTCAGAGATTGATGCCTTCAGATATGGCATTCTACTTTTCTTCCAAACATCTCTTCATCAGCGAAGGAATTAAATATTACGCGTTGTTCGGTTTGAAAAAAACTCCGGAATTGACCGGTGGAGTTGTTGTGAATGCTCAGGCAACGATCGATCAGAACTACAATCAACCGATCGTAACGATGGAGATGAACAGCGAGGGTTCACGCGAATGGGCTCGAATTACCGGTGCAAACGTAAACGNNTGGAGATGAACGGCGAAGGTGCGCGGGAATGGGCGCGCATTACCGGTGCAAACGTAAACAAACGAATGGCAATCGTTCTTGATGATGCCGTGTTCTCTGCACCAAATATCCGCGGAAAGATCACCGGCGGACGTTCACAGATCGAAGGAATGGAAAATATTGAAGAAGCCCGACTGCTTGAAATTATTTTGAAAGCCGG
>DMPG01000032.1:2735-2881 GCA_003456055.1 Bacteroidota bacterium
GCTTTTGGACTGATCATTGCATTCATGATTTTCTATTATCGTTCCGGCGGACTTGTTGCGAACGTTGCGTTGTTCATCAACACACTATTTGTTTTTTCGATCCTCGCTGCTTTTGGCGGAACCTTAACACTTCCCGGTATCGCCGG
>DMPG01000233.1:0-9025 GCA_003456055.1 Bacteroidota bacterium
GACCAATTCTTTAATGATCCATTATTTGGGGCACAAACCGCAAATGTTCCGTTAAAAAGTTTACCAGTTAAAGTAACGGTGCTTCCGCTGCCTCAAAACAATGTTCCGGAATCTTTCCAGGGCGCCGTTGGAAAATTTTCACTAAATGCTTCGCTGAACAAACGCAGCGCAAAGACCAACGAACCTATTGCGTTGAAAGCGACGATCAATGGAACAGGGAATGTAAAAATTCTTGAGGCTCCTAAACTAAAATTGCCTGCAGATTTTGAACAGTACGATCCGAAAGTAAAAGAAGATATTACGCGTTCGGGAGAAACCATTAACGGTTCAAAGTCGTTTGAATGGCTGATCGTTCCTCGATATCCCGGAGACAAAAAGATTCCGGCACTTGAATTCACCTATTTTGACATTGGTCAAAAGCGATATGTTACGCTCCGCACCAATGAATTCAATATTTCAGTTGAAAAAGGTAGCGCAGAGGCGCCGCAGGTTGCCGGAGGTTTAACAAGAGAAGATGTGAAATTATTGAATCAGGATATCCGGTTTATCAAAACAGATATTGGTTCATTACGTGAAAAAAATAAAGAACTGATCCAGCCCGGAACGGCATTGTTGATGACAATTATTCCATTTGCTGTGTTCATCGGATTGATTCTCTTTCGCCAAAAAGCGCTCTCCGAAATGTCGGACGTTGTCTCATTCCGTTCTCGAAAAGCGATGAAGGTTGCTGCAAGGAAATTGGCGAATGCGAAGAACCTGCTGAAACAAAATAAACACGAAGCATTCTACGCCGAAATATCGACTGCGATATGGCAATACGTTTCGGATAAACTTGCCATTGATCGGGCTGAACTTTCAATCGATACTGTTACACAACAGTTGCTGCATAAAAAAGTAACAGAAGAATTGATTCAAAGGATCAAGGAATGTTTGGAAGCATGTGAGTTTGCCAGATTTGCTCCGGGAAGTTCTTCCCAAGAGGAAAAGAATAAAATGTATGAATTGGCAAGCAATATCATTGTAGCGACAGAAAGAGAGTTGGTTCGATGAGAAAAGCATTCTTAACAATTCTATGCCTTTGTTTATCGATAGTAGTGCTTTCCGCTCAGACAGAAGAGCTATCGTCAGTATTTGAAGAAGCAAATCGTTTGTATCTTGAACAGAAATACGATGCTGCTATTTCCCGATATGAATCTGTAATCAAAAATGGATATGAAAGCGGAGAAGTATATTTTAATCTTGGTAACGCGTATTTCAAATCAGGGAAACTCCAATACGCAATTTTGAACTTTGAGCGTGCAAAAAGAATCATTCCGAATGATGAAGATGTAAATTTTAATCTTCAACTTGCAAACGTACAATTGATCGATAAGGTGGAGTCGATCCCTGAACTGTTCATTTACCGGTGGTTCTATTCTCTGTTGACACTCTTTTCGTTGGAAGCAATGGTCTGGATGATCTACGGATTATTTCTTTTTACACTCGGATCATTCACTGTATTTCTCTTTGCTCGAACGTATGTACAAAAGAGGTATTCTTTGCTGAGTGGAATGATCTGTTCTTTTTTCCTCATCGTTGGCGTATCGAATTTTTTGATCCAGTCGTATCGAGTATCAAATTCGGAATTTGCGATTGTTATGACTGATGTTGCCAATATCAAATCTGCGCCGGACAATAAAGGAAACGATCTGTTTGTCATCCATCGTGGAATAAAAGTACAAGTGTTAGACTCGGTAAATAAATGGCGCAAGATTCGATTAGCGGATGGTAAAGTAGGATGGATACCTGAAGGTGAAGCTGAGACGATATAAGGTTTGACTATGGTGAAAACCAAATCCATCAACAAAAAATCTCATTCAAAGTATCGGCGCACGATGTGTACGAAGCATTGATGGATTCAAAAAAACACATGGTGTTCACGGGTGGAATTGCAAAGATCAGTAGAAAAGTCGGTGGAAAATTTTCTATCTATAATGGTTATGCTTTCGGTAGGAATTTAGAATTGATCCCCGATAAAAAAATTGTCCAGACGTGGAGAGCGTCGGATTGGGAAGAAGGTCGCGAATCGAAAGAAGTGTTCGGCATTGAATCTACAAAAACTGGCTGTAAACTTACATTTGTTCAAACTAATGTTCCCGCGGAGCATTTTTCATCAATCAAACAAGGTTGGATAGACTTTTATTGGCTTACGATGAAGAAAATGCTGATAATTGTCAAGAATTAGCCAAAAACATCCTCTAAATTCCAGTCAAACTTCAAAAAACCTGTAACTTAAATCGTTTTTATCTCGTAAAGTTTAAAGTCCTGAACTGTATTATTGGAGATAAAATTATGCGAAAAATAATTCCACATTCATCCATTACATTAATAATTGGAATTGTTGCCTATTTATTTTTAGGAGCCGTTCAACCGACCGACAACAATCCAATTTCCCCCGCTCAAGAAAATACCGCAAAAAAATATTTTATCACCCTTAAAGATTTTACGCAAGAAGAAGTAAAGGGTATCGGTTTTTCACTTGATAAAGAAACAACTGTTCATATTAATGCCATAGGCGGTGGTAGTAAAAATTTTTGGGGAGAAGACCGAGGTAAGCAGCATTCTTCAAACGATATGTACGCTTATGGATGGATTATTAATGCCGATACACGGGAACTTGTGTGGGAAATGACAATGAGCAATACGTCTGGGAAAGAAGAAGATAGAACATGTGAGGACGATATAGCATTGAAACCAGGATCGTACGAAGTGTACTACTCGGCGCACGGTTATGCAAAGAGTTCGGGATTGAGCTTTTATTCGAACAATATTGATCGGCGTTCCCAGAACAAGGATCAAGGAAATAGATTCGTCGAAAAATTTTTAGGTTGGTTTGATGATGATTATAAAGACATGTATGAATCTTTTATGGCAAAAGCAAAGGATACTTGGGGAATATTTCTTTCGGTTTCAAACAATGAATCTGGATCAGTGCAGATCTTTAACGCTCCAAAAAAGAAATCGAATATTATTTATGCGGGAACGGGGATGGGTGATGGTGCATATATAAAAAAAGTTATTACTGTTAACAATGATATTACCATTGCAATATACGCTTTGGGAGAAGGCCGTGGAAAGGACGAAGTATTCGATTATGGTTGGATCACCAATACAAAGACACGCGAACGTGTGTGGGAGATGAAACAATCTAATACCGATCATGCCGGCGGTGCTTCAAAAAATATTGTTTTTAACGGTGATGTTCGTTTACCCAAAGGAATTTATGAACTGAATTTTGTCACTGATGACTCGCATTCCCGTGATGATTGGAACTCCGCTCCGCCGTATGATCCTTTCAATTACGGAATAACACTTATTGCAAAGAACGAAAATGATAAATCGGCGATCACTCTTTCCGATGGTACCAACGAAAAGAAGAACATTATCGTCCAGTTGGTAAAGGCGCGTGACAACGATTTTTTACAGGCGGGATTCTCGCTCAAAGAAGAAACTCAGCTTCACATATATGCGTTGGGAGAAGCCAGTAATGATATGCGTATAAAAGTATTCGGTCAATCGGTCTATGAAAATGAAAAGAATAATTTGGCGGACTATGGTTGGATCATCAATGCAAAAACACGCGAACGAGTATGGCAGATGAAATTACAGAATACCGAACATGCCGGCGGTGCAAGGAAAAACAGACTTGCTGATGAATTCATAACTCTTCCGGCGGGAAACTATATTGTGTTCTACCATACCGATGATTCCCATGCATATCATGATTGGAACGATGACAAACCATTCAATCCCGAATTATATGGAATTACAGTTATGGGAGCGGATGAGAATTTCTCTTTAAAAAATGTGGCGAAGTTTGAAGAGACTCAAGATGAAAATGTGATCGTGCAAATGATCAAAGTCAGAGATGATAAACATGTTCGCCAGAAATTCACCCTTGACAAAGCAATGAAAGTTCGAGTCTACTCGATCGGTGAAGGAGTTGGAAATGACATGGCTGATTATGCTTGGATTGAAAATGTGAAAAATGGAGAAGTTGTATGGGAAATGACATACCGGACAACATCATACGCCGGCGGCGCAAAAAAAAATCGTAAGTTTGATAAATTGATCTTCCTTGAAAAAGGGGAATATGAAGTGCATTTTCAAACCGATGACTCACATGCTTTTAATGATTGGAATGATGATCCACCGGAGGATAGAACACATTGGGGAGTAACGATCTATAAAGAACAATAAATTATAAAATAGCATTATAAAAAAAGATCCGATATAAAATTGCCGGGTCTTTTTTATGTACCGTCAGTAACCACATTCAATTGAAACAAACTTTCATTGACAGCCAGTCCGTTTTGGTTTATATTGTTTACATTTAACAATTCCTTTCTTTTATATTATCCTCATTTTATTTATCTTATTCCAATTTCTATTCCTTAAAAAGCAGTTATGTGAACGAAGACTTTTGGGGGCTTCTAATTTTTATGCCACTAATAATTGACATTCTATTATGAATACTTCTCTCGACCAACAATGTATCAATACTATTCGCACACTTGCCATTGACGGGGTTCAAAAAGCAAAATCGGGACATCCGGGAATGCCAATGGGTGCAGCACCGACTGCATATGTTCTTTGGACAAAATTCCTAAAACATAATCCGCAAAATCCGAAATGGGCGAATAGGGATAGATTTGTGCTGTCGGGTGGACATGGCTCAATGTTGTTGTATTCATTGCTGCATCTTACCGGATATGATCTACCATTTGAAGAACTTCAAAAATTTCGCCAACTCGGGAGCAAAACGCCGGGACATCCGGAGTTTGGACATACCGCTGGTGTTGAAACAACAACCGGACCGCTTGGGCAAGGTTTTGCAAATGGCGTGGGAATGGCAATTGCACAAAAATATCTTGCGGCTACATTCAATAAGCCAAATTTTCCGGTTGTTGATTACTGGATTTATGCGATGTGTGGTGATGGCGACCTTATGGAAGGCGTTGCTTCCGAAGCAGCATCTCTGGCAGGACATCTGAAATTAGGAAATATGATATACATGTATGATGACAATAATATCAGTATCGATGGTTCTACAGGACTGTCATTTACCGAAGATGTCGGTGCTCGATTTGAAGCGTATGGATGGCACGTGCAAACCGTTAATGATGGAAATAATCTTGAAAAAATTGAGACTGCAATCCGCCATGCCCAGCAGGTAACAGATAAACCATCCTTAATTAAAGTAAAAACACATATTGGTTACGGTAGTCCAAACAAACAAGATTCGCACGAAGCCCACGGATCGCCATTGGGTGATGATGAGATCAAGTTAACCAAGAAAAATTATGGATGGGATGAAAATAAAACATTTTATATTCCCGATGAATCGGTGAAACATTTTCGCAATGCTATAGAAGATGGGAAGAAAAAAGAAAACGATTGGAAACTGTTGTTTGACGGATATAAAAAATCGTATCCGGAATTAGCTGCAACATTTGAAAACGTAGTAAATGGAAATTATGGTGATGAATGGAAAAAAGCTCTTCCTATTTTTACTCCTGAGAATGGAAATCTGGCTACACGTGAAGCATCCGGTAAAGTGCTTGCCGCAATTGTCCCTCATTTGCCTACGCTTATCGGCGGTTCAGCAGATCTCACTCCTTCGAATAATACATTCGTAAAAGGAATGGAAAATTTGAATTCAAATAATTTTGGAGGACGATATATCCGATATGGTGTTCGGGAACATGCAATGGGTTCTTTGATGAACGGAATTGCGCTGACCAATGGAATGATTCCGTACGGCGGAACATTTCTGATCTTTTCCGAATATATGCGTCCTCCAATTAGGCTTGCCGCATTAATGGGAATTCGTCCAATTTATGTGTTCACACACGACAGCATAGGTCTTGGTGAAGATGGACCTACACATCAGCCGGTAGAACAATTTGCATCACTACGTGCAATTCCAAACATAACACTTATTCGTCCGGCAGATGCAAATGAAACTGCTCTGGCATGGAAAATTGCCATTGAACAAAAATCCGGCCCTGTTGCGCTTGCATTGACTCGACAAAAACTTCCATTCATTGATAGAACAAAATATGCATCAGCTGATTTAACCGCTAAAGGTGCATACGTACTTACCGAGAACTCATCAGTACCCGAAATTATTCTGATTGGAACAGGCTCGGAACTGCAATATGCACTTGGTGCGTATGAACAATTGGTGAAGGATGGAATTCAGGCTCGCCTCGTCAGTATGCCTTCGTGGGAATTGTTTGAACGCCAGTCAAAAGAGTATCGTGAGTCAGTATTTCCAAACTCTGTAAAAAAACGTCTGGCTGTTGAAGCCGGTGTAGAATTGGGCTGGCACAAATATGCGAGTGAAACGGTAACAATCAATTCATTCGGACAATCGGCTCCGTATGAAGCACTTTATAAACATTTCGGATTTACGACAGAAAATGTTCTTGCCAGAGCGAAAGCGATATTAGGGAAAGCATCGTGAATATTTCGCTTGATATAGCTGGAATATTTATTTCAGCATTCATTTGTTTCTCTCTTGCTTCTTTATGGTTCTCTTCAGCATTATTTGGAAAACTATGGCTTAAACAATTAGAGAAGAATGGTCTCATCGAACATGAACTGAACAAATTAAAAACATTTGTTTACGTTTTTGTTTTCATGATTGTCTTTGCGTCAGTTGTCAATGTCGTTATCCATGGTTTTAAAGTGATAGGAATGAAAGAGGGGATTCAAGTTGGTATCGTTATTTGGCTTCTTATAACATTTGCACATGCTGCCATTCATTTTGCATTTGAACGAAGATCGATAATTCTCTTTGGCATTTATTCTAGCTATTATCTTGCTGCATCTGTAATAATTTCAACGCTCCTTGCAATGCGACGATGACCCGTTAAAACGTTTAGAAGAGAACCGATGAAAAAAATATTATTAATACTACTGTTCGTTTCGATTTATACTTTCGGAAAAACACCTACACCAAAACTCATTGTGTTTATTTCCATCGATCAAATGCGGGCTGATTATTTTGAACGGTACAATCAATATTTTATTGGTGGTTTTCATCGTCTGTATTCCAAAGGTATTATGTACTCCAATGCAGATCTTAATTATGCGGCAAGTGAGACAGGACCGGGACATGCAACGCTTGGCACAGGGTGTTATCCTTGGAAAAACGGAATTTTAAGTAATGATTGGGTCGAACGGACAACATTTAATGACATGTATTGTGTTAGTGACTCTACCGCAAAATCGGTTGACGGCGCCGGTGGTGGAGCATCACCGCGCAATCTTGTTGTAACTGCTGTCGGAGACTGGTTGAAACAACAATCACCAAAATCAAAAGTGATTACTGCATCTTCTAAAGACAGAGCAGCTATTTTAATGGGTGGTAAAAATCCTGATTATGCATTTTGGTATAACAAAACCGTTGGTGGTATGGTAACGTCGGACTATTATACCAAAACTCTGCCGCTGTGGGTGAAAACGTTTAATGCTTCAAATTGGTCAGAGAAAAATGTTCCAGCTCAATGGTCAAAGACTTTACCGGATAGTGATTATTTAAAAATTGGACCAGATGAATTTGCAGCGGAAGGAAAACGGAAGAGTGCCACAACATTTCCGTATGGTTTTACAATAGGAAAAAAGGCAGAAGAGATTAGCGGTTCACCGTATGGAGATAAGATCATTGTTGATTTTGCAATGGATGCAGTAAAAAATGAAGGGCTTGGTCAAAGAGGTGTTACAGATCTTTTGTGTATCAGTTTATCAAACTGTGATTATGTTGGACACGCTCAGGGTCCGGACAGCCATGAGATGCTCGATCTGCTTGTTAATATTGATCGATATCTCGGTGAATTATTTTCATTTCTTGATAACAATATTGGCAAAGAAAACTTTGTGGTCGCATTGAGTGCCGACCACGCAGTCTGTCCGCTGCCGGAATTCAACTCACAATTCAGAAATGTTGCTGCTAAACGTTATATCTCCGCAACCGATATCAAGCCAAAGATCGAAGAATTTAATTCAATGTTCAAAAAGGAATTGAATTCGCCTGAAGATATTCTCATCAAAAATGCATTCATTAATTATTCTGCCGGAGCTAAGGCAGGATTGGACAGTATTCAACTTGAACAAAGAGTGAGGGCAGGCTTACTTTCGGTTGATGCGTATGTTGATATTTATTTTAGACGGGAATTGATGACGAGAGAAAAGTCCGACAAACTGTTCATTGAAAAATATCGGAACAGCTATTATGCTCTTCGAGGCAAAGATTATCTATACCGTATCAGAGAGAACTGCATTATTTCCTCGCGATCTTCCGGCACAACCCATGGATCCCCATATTCCTATGACACACATGTTCCATTGATCTTTTGGTGGAATGATGCCGTTCCAGCTACAATAACTCGAGAAGTCCATTCCGCAGATGCTGCGCCGACACTTGCAAAGTTTGCAGGATTTTCCTTTCCCAAAAACCTGGATGGTGTTCCGCTCAAAGAAGTGGTAAAATAAATTTAAACCTAGTTATTTGTTTGCCCAAACTGACTCCCAAAATAATTCTTGAGGGAACTCGCCTAACGCATAAAACCGACATTGCATTTGCGTTGAACGAACATCCCCGTATCGTCGGTCCGCGAAAGTATCAATATCATTCTCCGCTTATTTCAGGAGAGTGGTGTGCATTCACAAATTTTCCGTGGGGAAGAGGTCTGATCAATTTTAATCTTCAGGAAGAACAACAAGCAATGGAAACATATCATACATGGCTTCGTTTATTTGAACTTCAGCGGTATTATTCCTGGATCATTGACCGGTTTCATATTTCAACAATGATGCATCAACAAAAATATTGCGGAAGGAATTATGATCTCCGCTGGGTTGAAGAACGGCTGCTTCCTCTTGGATTTCACTTAGTTTTTTGCCACCGTTCCCGCGAATCTTTTGAGAAAGCAAAACAAAAGAGGTTAAAAGTGTCCGGAAATCCAAAACAGTACGATAA
>DMPG01000233.1:9081-9288 GCA_003456055.1 Bacteroidota bacterium
AAAATTGTTGACGGATGCTGTAGCGGATTGGATTGAACAAACAGGTGGATTATATAGTAAATCTTAATAATTCCTAAATCACATCCGTGGAATAAATACCGTTTCGCTCTTGATTAAAACTTCCTCTTGTCTTAAATTACAATAGGTTTAACGGTTTAATTAAAACCGTTACTTTAAACAAGGCGCCAAAGTATAGAGGAAACTGTG